>JANOUN010000092.1:0-7078 GCA_031416875.1 Planctomycetota bacterium
AACCGGTGTGTTCCGCTGGCGCTGCACACACCCTACAGAATCGTAGGGTGCGTGAAGCGGAGCGCAACGCACCATTTCTGGCAAGCGCGAGGAACCGGTGTGTTCCGCTGGCGCTGCACACACCCTACTGAATCGCCAACACCCGCCAGAAACTGGAGTCGAAAGTCACCGTGATTCGCAGGTGGCTTCGGCAGTTTTTGCCGATCGGCCTGGTAAGTTTTCAAGATCGCTTCAATGCCATTCAGTCTTGTCCACCAACGGTCCCAAATCAAGAAAGCTGCGATGAGATTGCCGATTGCGGAGACTTCGCGGCTTAGCCGAATTGTGTGCTGGAGAATCGTTGGATTTCCTGTCAGGCAACAGAATTCAATAGATCACAGGCGCGGACGCCGGGGCTGAGGAACCGATACGAAAGAAGCCCCCCGATAGAGCTATTTCCACACCGTGTGGACTCAGGGATTTTCGTCACATCGTTCGCCCATCGCAGTGACTCCGGCGAGTTTTGTTGACACATAAATCGGGCTCAGGTCGGCTTTCGTTCGGGAGGAATGAAAGCTGGCACGAACTCACGGATGAGAGCGAAGGAAAAGCAATGATAAGGCGATCATGGAAGTCATTCCTCACGGGTATGGCACTTGTCGGCGGGATGACGGCGGCAAACGCCGCTTTCGCCTCAGACGGCTGCTGCACGCCGGCCGGAGTTGACTGTAAACAGTGTGAACAGATTTTCGCGGACGCCGGCACAAAGCTCACTGAGCAGCTGGCAGGCATGAGCTGCTGCGGCAATGGCTGCTGCGACGCAGGCAGTTGCTGTGCTCCGACATCGGTTTGCGATCCCGGATGCACGGACACCTGCGGTGATGCTCTGGCAGACGCATGTGGTGAAGGTTGCGGCGACGGCTGTGGCGAAGGCTGCGGTCTGTTCGGTGACGCTGGCAACGGAATCACTTTCGGTGGCTGGACGCAATTTGGCTACCAGGACGGACCAGACGGTGCCTTCACGGGCAACGGGGCGTTCAACAATGTCAACTTTGGTCCTGGTTCAGGAAACGACAACTCCACAGAGTGGGACAAGCTCAACCTGAACCAGCAGGCGCTGTACCTCAATAAAACCGCCGATGGCAGCAATGGTCTTGGCCTTGGTTTCCGCGCTGAAGTGATCTATGGCGTGGACGGTAACGAAGCTCAGTCGTTCGGAAACAACCCCGGACGCTACGACTTCAAAAATGGCTTTGACCACGGGATCTATGAATGGGCACTTCCTCAGTTGTACGCGGAAGCCGCCCTCGGAGACCTGTCAGTCAAAATCGGCCACTTCTATACGCCAGTTGGTTATGAAGTCATCCCTTCTGGCGGAAACTTCTTCCTGAGCCGCCAGTTGACGTTTTACAACAGCGAACCGTTTACTCACACCGGTGCTTTGGGAACCTACAAGGCTGGCGACAACCTGCAGGTACTCGGTGGTTGGGCCGCAGGCATGGACACAGGGTTTGATCGCCTGAACGGCGGCAGCGTCTTCATTGGCGGCTTCATCTATGCACTGTCAGAAGCAACGAGTTTGACTTACATGACGTGTACAGGAAACATGGGTGCACGTGGTGACGGATCAATCAACAGCATCTTCCTGACACAAACCTGGTCAGACAAGATTTCATCCGTTCATCAGTTTGACGTGCTGGGATCCAATCTGGGCAGCGACTTTGCAACGACAGGGACTGCCGACAACTCGACCGGTCAGATCAATTACCTGTTCTACAGCATCAACGACAAGTTGAAAGCCGGTATTCGACAGGAGTGGTTCAAGGCAGACGGCACGTCTTACAATACGATGACCTACGGCGTGAATATCAAGCCGATGGAAAATCTGACGATTCGTCCGGAATACCGCCAGATGTGGGCACCTGGAGCTGCGAATTCCGCACTCGCTCCCGGCCACGCCGATCTGTTCACCTCGAACGTCTTTGGTATCGACGCGATTATCACCTACTGATCTCAGCGGGCTGATCGTAAGTTGAACCAGTCGACAACTTAAAAACCATGACCGCAGCGGAACCTTGTCGTTCCGCCGCGGTTTTCTTTTTGCTGAAACGTGCGATCTGGTGTCTTTGGCTCCGTGCCGCGAGCGTCTGTGTTCAATACAATTCACGCAGGCGTCGGTGAGCCCCGTTGTTGTAGCCGAAGTCTTGAGACTTCGGGCTGAGACATAGCCCGCCTCCGCATTCTTACGAATCCGGCTACACCTCATTGCTGCCCACGCGAGGGATAGCTTCCGTTGTAAGGCGGATCCGACATTATTCTTGCCAAGGAACGTTCTCACAGTGTCGCTCGAAAAAGCTGATGCGCTCGTCATTCGGCAGGTGGATTTCAGCGAATCCAGCCGGGTTGTCACGTTCTTCAGTCGCGAATTTGGTAAGTTCGCGGCTTTAGCGAAGGGGGCGAAGCGTCTGAAGGGACCTTTTGATGCTGCTCTTGACCTGCTTTCCGCGTGTCGCGTAGTCTTTATCAGGAAATCTTCCGGCACTCTCAATCTGCTCACGGAAGCGCGCCTCATCAGCCGCTTTCAGCCGCAGAATTCCGGTGCCAAAGGTGGTTTGAGCAGTCTTTATGGCGGCTATTATGTCGCGGAATTGCTGAACGGACTGACGGAAGATTTTGATCCGGCTCCGGAAGTTTACGATCTTGCGATCTCCACGTTGTCAGCCCTTTCTTCCCCTGAAATCTTTTCTTCTCCCGTCATTATTCACTTCGAAATCTCTCTTCTGCAGCTCATTGGTCTGCTTCCCAATCTGTTTGAATGTTCCGTGTGTGGTGAGGCCGTGCAAACTGGCAAACAGTTTGCACATTGGGTCAGCCAGGGCGGTGTGCTTTGTGGAGCCTGCCGACGTGAGGAGTTCGCTGGAGTTTCCATTTCATCTGGTTCTATCGAAATCCTGCGTCGACTGACTCAGGAATCTGCAAATGCAGTCAGCCATATTGAATTTACAAAAAAACAGGCGGAGGAGTGTCACAAGCTGGCCGTGTCGGCCATTACACACGCTCTCGGGCGTCGGCCATCGACACTGCGATACATTCAGATCTGACAACATTGGCTTCGACCACGAATCAGGAAGATTTTAACCATGCAGCTTCGCAGGATGCTCGACCGCCGAAAGGAATCGGCTTGTCGGACCCGATCAAACGATCGGCTCGACGCGCGAAGCCCTGCGCCTGATGCTGGGACGCGAAGCCTGTTGATTCCAGGTGTGCTGTTGCTGTGCCTGCTGTCGGGATGCTCGACATTTTCGCGTGATGATGATTCGGGAATGCTGGATATTTCCAGTATGCTCAAACCGGGTTCGATTCGCGGGCCGCTGGAACGAAAGCTATTTGGCGAAGACAATCCTCTGGAAATGGGGCGACGGTTTTCTGAAGAGGAACGCCGCCAGGTGCAGCAATGCCGTGTGGCCTTTGAGCGCCGCGACTACGATCAAGCGATCAAGCTGAGCAAGAAAGCCGCGAAGAAGTTCAAAGAGACGTCGCTGGGCGAAGAAGCTCAGTTCTATCTGGCTGAGTCGTATTTCGCTCAGGGAGAATACGGCAAGGCACAGGACGGTTACGATCAGTTGTTTCAGGACTATCCTTCGACGCGTTATGTCGAACCGGCCACACGGCGACTGTTCGCAATCGCACGCACATGGCTGGAAATCTCAGAGCCCATGGCAAAGAACGCGATTCGCCAGGTGAGCGGCGAAAAAGTGATCGAAGATAAAACTCCTGCGAAGGGTTCGAATGATCCGACGATCCTTGTCCCGATTCTGCCGAATTTTCACGACAAGTCGCGTCCCTGGTTCGATACGCAGGGCAACGCGCTCAAGTGTCTGAAGTCAATCTGGATGAATGATCCAACTGGACCATTGGCAGATGACGCTCTCATGCTGACGGCGACACATTATCAACGCAAACAGAACTTTGTCGAAGCGGATCGCTACTTCGAGATTCTGCGGGATGAGTATCCCGACAGCCCGCATCTGGAAGATGCCTTTGTCCTTGGGGCACACGTAAAACAAATGAGCTATCAAGGCCCGTATTACGAAGGCCGCGAACTTAAAGGTGCTCAGAAGTTGAAGGAACAATCTCTGCATTTGTTTCCGGCATCGCTTGAACGACAGCAACTTAGGACGGACCTGCAGAAAATTTATCTGCAGGAGGCCGAACGGGCGTGGTACGAGGTTGAGTACTATCAGAAAAAACGCAAACCACGTGCCGTGGCGATTGCCTGCATTCAGGTAATCAATGAATACCCCGACACGTCTTACGCCAAAGACGCACGAGCGATTCTGAAAACCATCGATCGCCGTGACCTGCAGGGACTTCCGGAAGTACCGGAGTTCGTTAAGTCGATGCCTGCCGATGAGCCGCCGTCTGAGTCTCCTGACAAACGGCAAGGTCCGGTGAAGTCGGTAAGCGATTCAACGAGTGACGAAGACCGTGGCGGTCGCATCACGCTTCCATAAAATCAGCCATGACGCGGTTACATGTTTCGCAGAATTCTCAATCGGATGCTTGTCTTCAGCGTCGTCGCAATCGCCGGGTGCGGTTACACGCTTGGAACGCAGACTCTGCACGATGTGCGAACTGTTCACGTCCCCGTCTTTAAGTGTGAGTCTTACCGCAGAAATCTGGATTATCTTCTGACTGAAGCCGTGCAGCGGGAGATTCGCACGCGAACACCGTACCGGCTTGAAGATGCGGACACGGCTGACACGATATTAAAAGGCCGCATCGTCGAAATCCGCAAGTCGGTGCTGAGCGAAACCCGGTACGACGATCCACGCGAATTGCAGTTGATGCTCGGAGCGGAAGTGACATGGGTCGATCGCCGCAGCGGACAGATTCTGCATCAGCAGACATTTCCGGTCGGCCCGCAACTGACCCAGCAAGCCAGCAATGTCAGCTTTGCACCGGAAGTCGGCCATTCACTCGCAACCGCACAACAGGAAGCTGCCCAGCGCCTCGCATCTCAAATCGTCGATCTGATGGAAGCCCCATGGTAACTGTTGCGGGCACATTTTTCCTCAGCATCCAGCGAGGGATCGCCACTGTGCTGCGCTGGTCCTCAATGACAGCCTCTCTGCGCTGCAAATCCAAATCTTGACTCATGTGCTCCGATCTTCGTGAAGTCCGCATTTCATTCTGGAAACCGCCGACATGCCATTTGTATCTCCCGTCTCTGCTGAACACGCAGCCGACAAAGCCGCTCAAACGTACGACCGTATCCGCGAAATTCTTGAAGTCTCGGAGATCCCGGAGATCTTTCAATATATGGCAAACGTGCCAGCGTTCATCCATGACTTCTTCATGAACTTCAGAAAGTTTGTGCTGACTGCCGGCAAGCTTGATGAGAAGCAAAAATTACTCATTGCCTGCGCAGTGGCGGGGCAGGCGGGCAGCACAAAGTGGATGGAATACCTGCAGACGTTTGCCGCCGCGCGCAATGTGACGACCACGGAAGTGACCGAAGCGCTGGCTGTCGGAGCGACCAATTCGATGTACAACGTGCTCTTCAAATTTCGAGACATCAGTGGCACGGATGTATTCGACGGGATGGGCGTCGGATTGCGGGCGCATACGTTTCAGGGAACCTCTCTGGATGACACGACCGTGGAATTAATCAATCTGTGCCTGAGCGATATCAACGGCTGCAAGCCCTGCACCGCCGCCCATGTTCAGAAAGCACGGCAGATCGGCCTTTCCGATGAAGCGATCTATGAAGCCATCCAGTGTGCGGCGACGATGATCGCCGGAACGCAGTATCTTAAATCGATTGGAATCGCATAGACTGGATTCACCCGTGCGAAAGACCGCGAATTCGGGCCAAAAGCCTTGATTTCCAGTCGGGAAACTGCCATCCTCTCCCGCTTCGCTGCTCCCCGGCGTTCGCAGGGAAGTGAATTTACGCCCATTTTGTCTCAGTTCAGTGTTTTCGGAGTTGTTGAGATGCACATTCGTAAGGGTGACATGGTTGAGGTCGTTTCTGGTGACGATTCAGGAACTCGTGGCCCCGTGATGTCCGTGGACCGGAAGAATGGCAGAGTCGTCATCGAAGGCGTAAACAAGGTTTATAAGCACGTGAAACGCGGACATCCAAAGAGCCCACAAGGTGGTCGTCTGCACAAGGAACTGGCGATCGATGCGTCCAACGTGATGCTCATCTGTCCCAAAACAAACAAGCCAACGCGCGTGAGTGTCAAAGTCAATGCTGACGGCAGCAAAGAACTGATCGCTAAACGCAGCGGTATTGCAATTCGCCAGATTATACAGACGAAGAAGGACTGATCGCAGGTTCGGAAGACTCAGTCCGGGCCAGCGACATCGATCAATGAATACACAACAAGACGGGCCGTGAAGTGAACACTTTGCCGCCCGTTTTTTCGTGCCATCGTTTTGCCCCCTGAAAGACGATGTGAGACGTTTTCGGTGGCTCGAAAAGCACAGGGCTGCTGATTCCTGCTGGCCGCAAAATTCCTGTCGCAAGTCTTCTCAATTCGTTGGCGGGATTCCAGCTGTCTGAATTACTCTCGTCCGCGGACTAACGCCGATTCTGGGACCAGGCAAACGTCGGCAGCGAAACTCGCAGTCATTCACTCAATGTAAGTCGGGCTAGCAGTCCAGTTTCCTGTCACGGCGACTCAGGTTATAGAACATCTGGGTGGGTGTGTACCAGTTTGAGTGATGTACCTGGCTGCGAGAGACCTCGAAACCACCATGTTGAACGGCGTGCATCAGCGATTCCTGTGAAAACTCCCGCATGTGTTTGGGTGCCGACTTCCTTTGCTTGAGGGTCCTGACTCCGTCGACCAAGTCCTTGACAGCGTGAAGGGAATCGCGAACAACCCCGTCGATTCCGCTGGTTTTGTGAACCACCTGCTCCAGGAAAACTTGTCCATCGTCCGTTAGTACTCGCGAGACTTCTTCAAAGAACGCATTCAAGTCGCGGAAGTGATCAAGTGCCGAGCGCACAACCACGCTGGAGAACGTGCCGGCTTGAAACGGAATCGACTCCGCGACCGCGCACACAAAAGGAAATCCTTCCACTTCT
>JANOUN010000093.1:0-4405 GCA_031416875.1 Planctomycetota bacterium
TAGTGTGTAGTGTGTAGTGTGTAGTGTGTAGTGTGTAGTGTGTAGTGTGTAGTGTGTAGTGTGTAGTGTGTAGTGTGTAGTGTGTAGTGTGTAGTGTGTAGTGTGTAGTGTGTAGTGTCAATGCCGTCGCGTCGGAAAAAATCTGAAAACTCGAAATTTGCCCGTCGAGCATGTGTGTTGGCGTGAAGCTTCGATTGCCAACGGCGTTCAGGGGTTGATACAACTCGAAATAATGTCGGGCAAATGCGAACTATGGAAGGCTCGGTGTGACGATGCGGACGTGGGAGAAGTGGACTGTTGCTTCCGTCTTGATTTTGCACGGAATCCTGTTGGCATGGTCGGCGACTCGGCACAGTCCTGTCGTCGATGAAGTCGGTCATCTGCCTGCGGGACTTAGTCACTGGAGACTACAGCGGTTTGATCTCTACAACGTCAATCCGCCCCTGGTTCGGACTATTGCTACATTGCCGCTGTACCAGTTGGATTTGCCAATCGATTTTTCGGGATACCAGTGTCCTCCGTTGCATCGCGCTGAATTTGTCATTGGAAGTCGCTGGATCACGGCACATCCAGATTCATTTCAGAAATGTTTTGGAATTGCACGCTGTGCCTGCATTCCGTTCAGTCTGCTGGGGGCCGTGACCTGCTTTCTGTGGGCTCGTGAATTGTATGGTCGGACTGCAGGTTTGATCGCACTCTATTTGTGGTGCTTCAGTCCCAACATTCTGGCGCACGGATCGCTGATCACGCCCGATGCGGGGGCTGCCGCGGTTGGCGTGACAGCTTGCTTCATGTTTCGAAAATGGCTGGCACGTCGTACTCTGGGTTGGGCGACCGCCAGCGGAGCATTGCTCGGGCTGACGCTGCTGACAAAGTTCACATGGCTGTTTTTGCTCGGGCTCTGGCCGGTGTTCTGGATTGTCGGACGGTCTCTCGTTTGTAGTCCCGGCTTTAGCCGGAAATCTTTAGTGACTCCAGCCACGATGCGGCCTGAAGGCGGGACTACAAACGAGCCGCCCACAGATGTAACCGAGGCTAGCGCCTTGCGGCTGAAGAGAACGAAGAGTCGCTGGCGAGATGATCTGGGGCACCTGAGTCTGATCGTCCTGCTGGCCTTCTGGGTTATAAACAACGGATACCTGTTTGAAGACAGCATCCAGCCACTGGGAAAATTCCAGTTTTTCAGCCAGTCACTATTGGGCCAGGAGTTGGGACGCCAAGTTAGCGAAGAGGGCAATCGATTTACGGGCACCATTATCGAGCATTTCCCTTCTCCAGTGCCTCGCAACTTTGTACAAGGGATCGACCATCTCAAATATGAATATGAACATGGATACCGCTCGTACCTGCGTGGCGTCAAACGGCACGGCGGCTGGTGGTACTATTATCTGTATGCCATGCTGGTGAAGATGCCTGTCGGGACGTTGGTTCTGATCGGGATTGCGGTGGTGCAGTTTGTTTTGAACCACAGAGGACACGGAGATCACAGAGGAAGCACAGAGGTTACGAGCGAGACTTCCGGGATTACCAGTAAATCTGTGGCTCCTTGCGGTTCGACTCTGTGGTCCTCTGTGACCTCTGTGGTGAATTCTGCGATTCGACGCACGGACATTTTCTTAAGCTTCAAGGGGAATCGGACACGGAGGGCTGACGCCCAGCCGCTCGCCGAGGAGGTTGGGGCGCAGTGGTTTGAGACGCTGTATCTGCTGGCTCCGGCGATCGGGATTCTGTGGCTGGTAAGTTCGCAGACCGGGTTCAATCATCACTTGCGATACGTACTTCCCGCGTTTCCGTTTCTGTTCATTTTCGCGAGCCGGACTGCGTTGCTGTTGAATTCGCGATGGCGACTGGTGCGGCTGCTGCCGGTCGTGTGCGTCACCGGGACGATCATCAGCAGCCTGAGCGTCTATCCTCACAGCCTGTCGTACTTCAACGAACTTTCCGGTGGTTCCATCAACGGTTGGAAGCATCTGGATTACAGCAACATCGACTGGGGACAGGATCTGATTCTTGTCAAAGAATGGGTCGAGCAACATCCGGAAGCAAAGCCGCTTCATATTCATTCCACTGGATATGTGACTCCGGAGCAGATGGGCATCGAGACTCAGCCGCTGCAGATGACGACTCAACCGTCACCGGACGGGACATCGTTCTCACGCGAGTTCGCTCCGGGCTGGTACATTGTCGGCCTGACGCAACTCGTCGATCCCTACAATCCCTTCCACGAGTTGCTGAAACGCGAACCCGACGGCTACATCGGCTATTCCATGCGGATCTACCACGTCCAGCCGAAGGACGGCGACGCAGCGGCAACCCCGGACGTCGGGCCAGATCCGCAGCACTGATCGTCGGTGTCCATTGTGCAGCGGTTGTCTTTTGAAGACTGCTGACCGATTCTCTGGTTGTGATCAGCACTCGATGGGAACAAGTTCCAGTGGCGTGGACTTAACGGATGCGTTCGGCGAGCGGTGTACGTGAGTGCCCTGATCTTCCGTGTTTGACCAGAGCGCATCAGGGGATTGACATCCCCCGCTCGCCTGAAACCGCGCCATCGGGGCCAAGACCCATCGTGGCGGAAATGGCTACCAATGTCGTTTGGCCTACAGCAGCGCCGGAACGGCCCTGCTGTAGGTCCGGCCTACCGTCAGAGTCTCGCGACGATCCATACCCTATGCGTATTCGCGGTTCTTTTCCAGGCCGGGGAGTGGGATCGGGTACTTGCCTTCTTCGTCGGATTGGAGTGGTGACATCGATTCCATCGTGAGCTTGTCGATGTCCGGAGCGAATTCGTGCTCGCAGTTCATCATTTGCTCCAGCGTCATTTCCTGTCCGGTGTGTGCGGCCATGCGGCCCATGGATGTCACGATGCTGGCCATGCAGCCACGTTCGACTTCGTTGTATTTTTCGTTCTTACGGATGGCAGCGATCAGATGCTTCCATTCATCTTCGTACGGATTGTTCTTTTCCGGCTGCGGAAACTGCCACGCGATGTTGGCATCATCCTCTTTGTGCCCCTTGTAGATCCGGGCGCGCGATGGCCAGTGCGACGCCGATGAAATCACGCCCAGGCCTTTCGTGCCATGCGCGTAGCTGGCGAATTCCTGATAACAACCGGGAATTGTGCGACCGTTGACGAACAGTTTTGTGCCATCGTCAAACGTGTACTCCATCGAATACGTGTCGAAATTCTGATCGACGTTGTCGCCGCGGTAGTGACGTCCGCCGCTGGCCTTGCAGCTGACCGGCCATGAATTCTTCATCCAGCAGGATTCATCAATGTTGTGAATGAGGAAGTCACTGACCGCTCCGCCACTCAGCCAGAGAAATCCGTGGAAGCGACTGATCTGGTACAGCAGTTCACTCGCACCCTCCGGCTTGGGTCCGGTTGCTGCGGTGCCGGTTGGGCCAGCCATGCGATAAGCTCGCATCATGGTGATGTCGCCGATTTCACCGCTTTGAATGCGGTCGAACAGTTCGCGGCGGGCTTCGCAGTGACGGCACATCAGGCCGACCGCGACCTTCAGATCTTTCGCAATCGCTTTGTCATTCAACGCCAGCATTCGACGGGTTGTTGGCCCGTCAACCGTGACAGGCTTCTCCATAAACACGTTGAGGCCTTTTTCGATGGCATACGTGTAATGTACCCAGCGAAATGCCGGAGGAGTTGTCAGAATCACGACGTCGCCCGGCTTCAGGCAGTCCATCGCTTTCTTGTAGCCGTCGAACCCGATGAAACGACGATCTTCGGGCACGTCCAGCTTGCCATCGCTCGCATGCGACTTGTTCAGATTCTCGTGACTGGCTTTCAGATTCTTGTCGAATACGTCGGCCATGGCGATGAGCTTGATCGGTCCATTGTCCACTGACAATGCGTTGCCGGCAGCGCCCGTTCCGCGACCACCGCAGCCGACGAGGGCAATTTGAATCGTGCTGTCCTGAGCGGCATACATTCCCGATGCTGCCCCGCTGAGCAGCGTGGTGGCTGCCGCTGCGGCTGTGGATGATTTGAGAAAGCTTCGTCGTGAGGCTTCGGAGAGGGTGGTCGTCATACAATGGCTCCGGTACTGAATCTTGGAGGGAAAACGCTTAAGCCCGCAACTGGCAGACTTGAACGAAAAAACAGGCCGCGCTGATCACTCAGCACGAACACCTGAGGCAGGTCTGCGATATTATTGCGTAGAACGCACGCCAAAGGAAACGATTTGGCAGAATGACTATACTTCAGGCCGTCACCTTCGAACCATTTCGCGGGGCAGGCTTCCAGCCAGCCGGGCTGTTGTTTAGTGCATTTCCTGAGCCGCTGGTCATACTAACCCGAAGCGCCAGCGAGGAATTCAGCCATGTCAGCCTCGCTGGCGCTTCGGGTTGGTATTAGATCAACACCCGCGGCTAGCGCCTTGCGGCT
>JANOUN010000094.1:0-3835 GCA_031416875.1 Planctomycetota bacterium
CAGGGGCGAGTC
Organism: Planctomycetota bacterium; assembly: GCA_031416875.1. Lineage (GTDB taxonomy): Bacteria > Planctomycetota > Planctomycetia > Planctomycetales > Planctomycetaceae > SXXK01. The sequence continues at coordinate 13 of JANOUN010000094.1, forward strand.
CACACGAGTGCCGCCACCGTGGCCGTGTTGCCGGAAGCCGACGAAGCGGAAATCGATATTCGCCCCGAGGACGTGCAGGTGGATACGATGCGTGCCGGCGGGCCGGGTGGCCAGAAGGTCAACAAGACCGAAAGCGCCGTGCGTCTGACACACCTGCCGACCGGGATCGTCGTGAAGTGCCAGGACGAAAAAAGTCAACACAAAAACCGCGCGAAAGCCATGCGCGTGCTTCGTAGCCGAATTCTGGAAGCTCAGACGATGAAGCTGCAGAATGAACGAGCGGAACATCGACGGACGCTCGTCGGATCCGGAGATCGCAGCGAGCGAATCCGGACGTACAATTTCCCTCAGAATCGCATGACCGATCATCGCTGTAATCTGACAATCTATAAACTCGATCGAATCATGATGGGCGACATGGGAGAACTCATCACCGCATTGCTGGCGTTCGACCGCAATGAGCGACTGCGGGACGCAGACGAAGCCATGTGAGGTATGCAGGATGGACATTCATGTCCGTCGGATGGCCATGAAACGTAGTCGAAGCGAGGGTCATTGTGCCGCGCCGGTCGTTCGGCAAAACCAAGGCGCTTGGTCAATATCTCGGACATGAATGTCCAAGGTACAGGAATCAAAACTCACGCCAACGGCAATACATCAACGTTGACGATCAGCCGGTGTTGCCCGCCGCCGATGAACACGCCGGTGAGCGGTGGGACGTCGCTGTAGTCACGGCCCCAGGCAAGCGTGATGTGGTCAGTCGAACAAATCGTGTTGTTCGTCGGATCGACATCCAGCCACACACCGTTGCCGCAGTAGGCGGACAACCAGGCGTGAGTGGCGTCAGCTCCGACAAGTCGCGGTTGACCGTCCGCAGGCACGGTTCGCAGATAACCGCTGACATACCGCGCGGGAATCCCGAGTGATCGCAGCATCGCAATCTGCAGATGTGCAAAGTCCTGGCACACTCCGCGGCGCAGGCGAAACACTTCATCGACCGGCGTGTTCACCGTGGTGGCTCGACTGTCGTATGCAAAGTCCGTATGAATCCGGCGCGTCAGATCCAGCAGCGAGTCAGACACGTTACGCCCCGGCAGAAACGATTCCAACGCATACTTGCGCTTGTCAGGAGACCAAAAAATGCGAGGTGATGCAAATTCAAACTCACAAGCATCGCGATCCTCCGCGGTGGCATGTAGCTTAATGCCGGATGCCACTTGCTCCCACGCCACGCTCAACTGTGCTTCAGGCCGAGGAATATCCGTGACCGTAACCACCGATGTGGCCGTCACGGTGAGCTGGCGATAACCTTCGTTGAATGAAAAGAGATGCACGGGATTGTGAAACGAATCAATCCGCCGCGTACGAACTGAGGGTTCAGGATCGATCAACAGATTGAAGGAATCGACCTGCTGCCAGTTCACCGGCCGCAATTCCAGCCATGCCTGATTGTGCCCGATCGATACGGATTCGTGACTGTCATAATTTGTCTTGTGCGTAATGCGGTACTTCACGGGCTGCCCCCGCCGAATTCCGAGAACTGCCGCGGCACTCCGGAATGCACAAGATATTTCCGCGTGAGTACGTTCGACAACTGTGTCATGTTCTCGTCAACTACCTTCAGAGCGGCAATCACCGCTTTAGGATGCGATGCCGCAAGATCGTCGCTGGTCAGCATCCGCACGGCGTGCGCTGCCTGCATCACGATTCGCATTTCATCGGAACGCAGCGGACGTGCTTCGAAACCAGGCAGTCGATCCACATGCGACACGATGCGATCCAGCTGAAACGCCAGCGAACGTGGATTGGTCTCGTCCGTGATCGTCAGGTCCAGCACGGCGTTACGATGAAAGTTTTCTCGGTATCGAAAGCGGTACGTCATCCGCACGTCCAGCACTTCAATGAGTGTCTTCAGCAGTGTCGGTGACGTGGGGCCGCGTTTCCATTCGGCAGACAACAGCAGTCTGGCTGTCGAGTTGGCGCGTTCAATACATCGTCCAAGTTCCAGAAACCGCCATGACGGGCCGCGATTCATGCCGTCAAAGACCAGGCCACTGACAGACGCAATATCACCCACCAGTGAATTGGCAGAACTGACGACATCCGTGATATCCCGCCATTCCTTTTCCGAGGAAGTCCTGAACTTCTCCGCCGTGACGTTAATTCGATGCCATGTGTCGGGACTGATCCAGTCGCGGACCAGCGACGCCAGTCGCGTCAGTTCATTGACGACTCGGGCGAGCCCGCCAAATTCACCGGCGTCATAGACTGCGTCAGGCAGAGCTTCTGTCAGTGACGGCAGTTGCGATTCCAGCCCATCCACGACAAAACCTGGCTCCAGTTGACCGAATTCACTCAAAGCCCGCGCCAGGAAGCGAACTTCGATCATGTCCACATTGCCTTCATCTGCCAGGCGTTCAGCCAGAGCACGAATGAGGCGTGCCAGGAAGTCGCAGCAATCGAGCGACCTTCCCAGCCAGAACAGGTTATCCGCCACGCGGCTGGGAAACAACGCTGACGTACGACGCAGTTCGGTCGGCTGATCCTGCGGATTCAGCAGCGTCACCGGATCGACTTTCCCATCCGCAATCACCCACAGATCCTTGCTGCCTTCACCGGCTGCGATCGATAACTGCATTGGGCCCGTGTCAGGCGCAACGCGAATCAAGCCCCCCGGCATCAGATGCCATTGCTCTTCATCTTCGACCAGAAATGCTCGAACCGCGGCGTGACCGCATCGAATCCCGGACGCAGACCAGACCGGAACGGCAGACCTCGCCACTTTTTCCTGAGCCACCCAGAAACAAGGATTCGCTCGCAGGCGTGCGACGAGTTTTTCTCGCTTTTCGGCGGTGAGATCGCTGACAATGATTTCCTCGCCGCCGCTTTTTTGAAACGCGGGTTTCACGACCAGATGATCAAACCGATTCATCACGTAGGCAAGGCTGTCTGCTTCGCCGCACCACCACGTAGAAATTGACGGCATCTTCAGCGGTTCGCCCAGCAGTCGGCGGCAGAGTCGCGGCAGAAACGCCATGAACACCGGAGCCCCCACGATACCGCAGCCTGGAGTATTCGTCACGGTGACGTTGCCGGATCGCATGGCGTTGAGCAACCCAGGCACTCCGTGCGCCGAATAGCCGCCAAGTTCCAGGGGATCGAGGCCCGATTCCGCACCGCGGGTCAGCACGATATCGACCGGCACCAGACCGGAAAGTGTTTTCAGGAAGACGGCATCGTTCCGCACGGCCAAATCGCCGCCTTCAACCATTGTGTAACCCAGATATCGGGCCAGATACACGTCTTCGAAATAGTAGGGATGCCCCGGTCCACTGGAGAGCAGTACGATTCGCGGGCTGTCACCAGGACGCGGTGCCCGGCGTCGAACTGAGTTCTGCAGGCGCGCGAAGAACGGCGCGAGACGTTCGACAGGAATCTGCTTGAACGCTGCCGGCATCGTACGCGAACTGACGATGCGGTTCTCGAGCGCGAAGCCAGGTCCCGCGGGCGCTTCTGAGCGATCAGCCATGACCCACCACCGGCCCTCCGCCGACCGCGCGAGTTCAACACCGTACATGAACATCGGAAGCTGATCCAGGCGCCCGATGTCACAGAATGGTCGCAGGAACTCCGGATTGGCGTACAGCACTTCCGGTGGCAGCGTGCCATCGTCGATGAGACTGCGCGAACCATAGATGTCAGCGATCACAAGATTCAGCAACCGGGCTCGCTGCGCGAGTGCTTCCGCGATGACAGCCCAATCCGCCGCAGTGATCAGCATCGGCAGCAGGTCGAGTCGCCACGGGCGAGCGGTATCGCCTCC
>JANOUN010000095.1:0-3217 GCA_031416875.1 Planctomycetota bacterium
AAAGAGAAGCCCGGCTTTTTGAAAAAGCCGGGCTTCTGGTGTTGACGAGCTTCACCCACTCGCGCGAATGCGGTTGGCGCGTTCAAACCAGTCGCGGATATTGAGGCGGAAGCCGGGCAGGAGTTGTTCGCCGTCAAGATCGTCAGCTTCGGTCAGCGTGACGACGGCTTCCGGGGAGTGATAGACACGGACCGTGCGGTCGGACGGATCGACGTACCACACCAGTTCGACGCCCGCCTCGAAGTAGTCGCGAAGTTTGCGAGACATCTCGGCCCTGGTGTTACCGGCGCTGAGAACCTCTACCGCGAGATTCGGAATCCAGCTGGGCACCGGAGTGGCTGGGTCGGCCTGCTCAGGGATCCGGTCATAGGCGATGAAGGCCACATCGGGGAAGCGAACCTGATCCGCGAGGATTTGATGCGGACCATCGGCCCCCGCAAGGATGCCAAGATCGTGCGAGTCGAGATAGTTCTGCAGAGCCTGTCCGAGCCGAAGCGCCAATCGCGATTCCTGATGTCCCATGACCTTCTCCACCAGCACTCCATCGACCAGCTCGCACAGGCACTTCGGCTCGCGATCGCACAGTCGCGCCACGTCAGCAACGGTAGCCGTTCCGGGGAATGGGTGCAGCCGAATCCGTGCGAGCGGCACGTTCCCCAGCCGATCCATCAAGTCCGCAAGCGTTTCCAGCCTGTCGAGTTCTGCTGCGATCATCGTGCCCTCGGTGCGTTGTATCTGTTTCATTTGATCACAGATTGAGTCCGGACTGCCAGTTTGCCTTCAAGTCCTTCAAAGACGCATGGACAAATAATGCGCCAGTCGGACCGATCATTCTGACCGACTGTTCGAGCGTGGTTCGACCGACCTGGGTATGCACAAGTTCACTGAACATCGAAACGAGCATCTTAGCGTTTTCTTGCTTTACTTCAATTAGAAAACGAGTGTTGGACTCAGAGAAGAGAGCTGTCGCGGGGTTCGACGCAGGTGAAATCTCAATTCCGAATCCGCCCGCAAATGCCATCTCCGCCGCCGCAACGGCCAAGCCGCCTTCACTCAGGTCGTGGCAGGAAAGAATCAGACCTTGTTTGATGGCCTGGTGCAGGGCTCGAAAGATTTTGGGGGCCAGTTCCTTATCAACAGTTGGCACGTTGCCGCCGGTGAGGCCATTGACGAGGTTGTAGTGAGAGCCGCCCATTTCATCCTTCGTCTCGCCGATCAGATAGAGCAGATTACCGGGACCTTTGAGGTCCATCGTGACGCAGGTTTCGACGTCATCGACCTGGCCGAGAGCGGTGATGAGCAGCGTCGAGGGAATCGCGACGGTCTTCCTTGTCGACTTAAAAGGGTCAGACCCTGAAGTCGCAAGAGGGTCAGACCCTCTTAAATCGACTTCATAACTGAACTCGTTGTTGAGGCTGTCTTTGCCGCTGACGAAGGGAGTGCCGTACGCCACCGCAATGTCCTGGCAGGCGACGGCGGCTCGGACGAGCGTGCCGAGGGTTTCGGGGCGTTCGGTGTTGCCCCAGCAGAAATTGTCGAGGATCGCGATGCGGTCCGGGTTGGCTCCGACGGCGACACAGTTGCGGACGGCTTCATCAATGGCAGAAGCGGCCATCCAGTACGGGTCGAGATCCCCGAAGTGCGGATTGATGCCGCAGGAGATGACGAGGCCTCGGTTGGAAGTCAAATCGGGACGCACGACGGCAGCGTCAGAGGGGCCGTCGTTGTTGATGCCAACGAGCGGTTTGATGACGCTGCCGGCCTGCACCTCATGGTCGTACTGGCGAATGATCCATTCTTTGCTGGCGACGTTGAGGGAGCCGAGGATCTTCTTGAGATCTTCGGTGTAGTCGGGCTTATTGTAGCCATCCATTGTGCCCCGATGCTCCGCAGCGGGATGCTGAGCCGAGGATTCCCGCCACGGAGTGACGGGGCACATTGACTTGATGTCATACACCGCTTCGCGAATCACCGGTGGGCGGCCGTCGTGGAGGAAGTGCATGCTGACTTCGCCGACTTTGTGTTCACCATATTTCAGGACGAGCTGCTTCGTGTCGGTGAACTTGCCGATGATGGTGGCTTCGACGCCTTCAGAGGCACACAGTGCTTCGAACTGAGTCCAGTTCTTTTCGGGCACGGACAGGACCATGCGTTCCTGAGCTTCTGAAATCCAGATCTCAGTGTACGACAATCCCGAATACTTCAAGGGGGCACGATCCAGCCACACTTCGGCTCCGGTGTCTTCACCCATTTCGCCCACGGCACTGCTGAAACCCCCGGCACCGCAGTCGGTGATGGCGGAGTAGAGGTTCATGTCGCGAGCTGCGAGGATCACATCGGCCACCATCTTTTCGGTGATCGCATTGCCAATCTGGACGGACCCGCCGCTGATGTGTTCGCTCTCTTCGGTGAGTTCCACGGACGAAAACGTCGCGCCGTGAATTCCGTCGCGGCCGGTACGTCCGCCGACAGCCACAATCAGGTCGCCGGGGCTGACTTTCTTGTCGCACTTATCGACCGGAATCATGGCCACGTTGCCGCAGTAGACCAGCGGGTTGCCGAGATAGCGGTCGTCGAAACAAACGGCTCCGTTGACCGTCGGAATTCCCCTGCGGTTTCCATAATCGCGAACGCCGGCGACAACGCCCTGCATGACGGCCAGTGGGTGCAGCACGCCGGGCGGAAGCTGATCGGCCGGATAATCAGGTCGAGCGAAGCAAAACACATCGGTACTGAAAACCGGTCGAGCACCCAGCCCGGTCCCGAGCGGATCGCGGATGACTCCGCCGAGCCCCGTGTTGGCTCCGCCGTACGGTTCAATGGCGGATGGATGATTGTGCGTTTCGACTTTGATGCAGACATTTTGTTTGTCGTCAAACTTGACGATCCCTGCGTTGTCCTTGAACACGCTGACACACCAGTCGTCCTTGCCGAGCGATTTGCGGATCTGCACCGTCGCCGCAAAGATTGTTTCCTTCAGCATGCTGTTGAAATGAATGTCCCGAACGACTTTGCCTTCGCAGGTCTCGACGTAATGAATGCGTCCACCAAGCGTCTTGTGGGAACAGTGCTCGCTCCAGGTCTGAGCGACCGTTTCCAGTTCGATGTCGGTGGGGTCTCGCTGCAGCGACACGAAGTAGGCCTGCACCGTCTTCATTTCGGTGATACTCAGATACAACTGGCCCTTTTTGCTGAGTTCCATCAGAGCCGCATCGTC
>JANOUN010000096.1:0-2024 GCA_031416875.1 Planctomycetota bacterium
CTCAGATCGAGCTGAAAGCGCAGCCGGTCGGTGATCGAAGTCGTGGTCGAACTGGCTGGGCGATCGACGGCAATGATCCGGCCAAGAAGGTGGCTCGGCGAGTTTTCTTTGCTCCGGCGCAACCAGTGGAAGTCCCCAACGATACCGTGCTGGTGATTCGCATGACACATGATTCGCAGTTTGCTGATCACAATGTGGGCTGCATTCGGTTTTCGATTAGTGATGCGGATATCGATCGAGTCGGGCTGGGAGAAACGGGTCTTCCGCCGGAGGTTCAGGCCGTGCTGAATCTGGCTCAGGACGCGCGGACGCCAGCACAAACGCAGCAGCTTGAAATCTATTTTCGGGAGCAAGTTGACAACCCGTTTCGCACGGCTGAAGCGGCGTTAAAGAATGCACAGGCGAAACTCGCGGACTTCAAGGATGGGCTGCCCACCACAATGGTGATGCAGGAAGGCAAATCACGCGATGCGTTCCTGCTGACTCGCGGTGAATACGATCATCCAGCAGAGAAAGTTGAACGTGCGGTTCCGGCGTTCCTGCCGCCGTTGCCGCCCGGTGTTTCGAACGATCGGCTGGGGCTGGCACAGTGGATCGTGAGTGATACGAATCCGCTCACGGCCCGCGTCTGGGTCAACCGTGCGTGGGAACGGTTTTTCGGCACGGGGATCGTCAAGACCAGCGAGAACTTCGGCTCCCAGGCAGATTTTCCAAGTCATCCGGAACTGCTCGACTGGCTGGCGGTTGAGTTCATGCAGCCGACATCGCTCCCAGCTGTCAACGGTGTGCCCGCTCAAGCGTGGGACATGAAAGCTTTACAGAAACTGATCCTGATGAGCGCCACGTATCGACAGTCGTCCAAATTGCCGCACGACATCCTGCACCGCGATCCGGAGAATCGATTGCTGGCCCGCGGTCCGCGATTTCGGTTGTCGGCGGAGATCATCCGCGACCAGGCGCTGGCGGCCAGCGGTCTGCTGATTTCAAAGATCGGCGGAGAAAGCGTGAGACCGTATATGCCGGAAGGGGTGTGGGATGAAACCAGCAAATACGGCGACCTGCGAGGCTACAAACACGATCTGGGAGAAGGTCTTTATCGTCGCACGATGTATACGATCTGGAAACGTACGGCTGCTCCGCCGTCGGCCATGCTGTTCGACGCACCGAATCGCGAAGTCTGTACCATCAAGCGTTCTCGTACGAACACGCCTCTTCAGGCTTTGGCATTGTTGAACGAAGTCACTTTTGTCGAAGCCGCGCGGGCGCTTGCTGTCAGAATGATAAAGGAAGGCGGCGCGACCAGCGAAGAACGTATGGCGTTTGGTTTTCGACTGACAACCGGTCGTGAACCGAAGCCAACCGAAGTGGATGTCCTGTTGCAGGGATGGGCGACGGATCATGCCTCGTTCCAGGCTGCGCCGGAAAGTGCAAAACAATTGCTGGCAGTCGGGGATTCCAAGGTGCCGACGGATCTGCATCCCGTTGAACTCGCCACATGGACCGTATCCGCCAACGTTCTGCTGAATCTGGATGAAGTCGTCACGCGGGAGTAGAATTGGCTCTCTCTGCGTATGTCGCTCATTCGCTCGATCGACTGAGATTTTCCGGTCAAAACATCGTGAATCCGTTACAGCCGTCTTCCAGCAGGACGGTGGTGGGATGCCCCAGATACTGGCCGTGTTCATGATCGACGATGACCTGACGATACAGCTGATCGTCGAGGTCGATATAAGGAATCGAATATGGCGGATCGTCGGCCTGCGTGAAGGATGGCAGAAGTGGCAGAATCACGAGCAGAATTACGATGGAACGGAGAGATGTCATGGCAGTGGAAACGAATCGTGAGTGTGGCAGGAAAACTTTCTTCGTTTAACCGCGTGGGCATCGCCCCGCGCTCGGCGCGGAAACGAATCGCGGTTTGGCAAGAAAATTTTCGGCAGGAAGATTGAGGACAAACTGAGCTCAATTTTCCTGCCTGAAATTTTCCTGACTCTACCGGATTCTATGTGCTGGATGTTTGAACC
>JANOUN010000097.1:0-3307 GCA_031416875.1 Planctomycetota bacterium
ATCGACGAAGCAGGGTTGCGATTCCGGCACGATCAGCATGTCGCTTTCGTGAATCGACTGCCAGCCGCGCATTGATGATCCGTCAAACGAAAAGCCGTGTTCAAAACTCTCCTCGGTTAATCGGTCTGCTGGAATGGTGAAATGCCGCTGCGAACCACAGAAATCCGTAAATCGCAAATCAATCGCACGAATTTCACGTTGACGGCAAAGTGCGATGGCTTCACGGGGAGACAGTTGAGTTTCAGACATGGACGAACAGCTTGCAGAAATACTGGGAGTGGATTCAGTGCGGCAGAGTAGCCAGAACCAGGGTTAACCTGCAAATCACACGCCAGTTCATGTGCGAAATAGGCGGCAGAGTCCGAAATTCTCTTTAACCTCAGCGTTGTCGGGATTTCCCGTGGGCTAGGCTTCCAGCCTGGCATCAATTGCAGAAAACGCCCTGTTTTCTAAAAGCAATGACAAGCTGGAAGCTTATCCCACGATTAAAACGACAGTCCCCTTGTCCGGATCGGTGAGCAAAGATGTTCGGCATTTTCGTTTAACGGCGAGCCACAGGCGCAGGCGAAACGCGGCACCGTCGCCTGCGGCTTGCCGTTAAACGAATAAACTGACAGTCCCGCAAGCGGATGGGGTTTGTGCGGAATCTGCCATGCGCGTGATGAATCATCATGCACTCCTGCACAGATTTCCATCATCAATGGTTGAACAGGAATTCACGGCTGCTGAGGATACTCCAGACCAGATCTTCCAGCACGACGCGCTTTTCTGCCGCTGCAATTGAAGCCAGCAGTGGCAGCAATTCGTCCTTTTCGGCGGTCGCTGGCAAGCGCGCCACGCAGGTGAGGAAGATTTCATCCAGCAATTCAGGATCTGACTTTGCTTCCGCCAGCCATTTTGTGATTCGATTGTCTGCGGCAGACAGTTTCTGATTGAGCGTATCTCCGTTTGAGATGTGCAGGACCTGCACCAGACTGGGCTCATCGGATCGTTCGCATTCACAGGTAATGCGTCGTTGATTGCGTCCAAAGGTCTGCAGAAAGTACGACTGCACAGCAGAATCGTGAAGCTGGATGGCTCGCGTTCCTTTCGGATAATCTTTCGTCTCCTTGACGTCGGATCCGAGGAACACAATTTTGTTGAATTCCGTGGGTACATCCGTCACTTGTGAAATCGCATCCAGCAGCACCTCCGCCATTAACCGACTCGGAAAGTAACGCGAGTACTGCCGCTGGTCACCCGCGTTTTCCGGCAGCGTTTCACTGCTGCGCTGGTAAGTTTCAGACTGCAGAATCGCACGCATGAGTGCCTTCAGGTCAAACTTCTGGTCCACCAGATACGATGATGCGGCAGCCAGCATTTCTTCATTACTGGCCGGATTTGATGTTCGCATGTCATCGACCTGTTCGACTAAACCGACACCGAAGAAATTCTTCCAGATGCGATTTGTGATCGAACGCGAGAACAGCAGATTCTCCGGAGATGTCAGCCATGCGGCCGCGTGTTCGCGACGGTCGCCGGGAAAGTCAAATGGAATCGGTTCGGCATCCAGCGGAGCAGGCATTTGAGGCTTGCCGGTTTTGGGCTGCACCAGTTCTCCGGAAGTCACCGTCACCAGAGTTCGTTTGCCATCGCCGCTGCGAGCATCACCCCCCCAGCCCTTTGCGCGGACTCGGGAGAAAAGATTTGCGAAGGCGTAGTATTGGTCGTTCGTCCATTTTTCGAGTGGGTGATTGTGGCATTTGGCACAGCCGATCGACAGACCCAGAAACGCCTGGCTGACCGTTTCGGCCATATCTTCCGGGGACTGGTGGATCGCATAAAAATTCGTCGCACCGTGTTCGATATTGGAACCGCGGGACGCCACAATTTCACGGACAAACAGATCCCACGGCGTATTCTTTTCAACCCGTTCATGAATCCACTTGTAGAACGCATTGATCGCTTCCGGATTAACCGTCGTGCCGTTCAACAACAGCAGATCGGACCAGTGATACGTCCAGAAATCAATGAATTCCGGTCGCTGCAGCAACGTTTCAATCATTCGGTCGCGTTTGTCGGCCGATTCATCGGCGAGGAATCCGCGAACTTCCGTGCTGGTCGGCAGCGTTCCGATGGTGTCCAGATAGACGCGGCGGATGAATACTTCATCCGAGCAACGCGGCGATGGCTTCAGGTTCAGACGCTGCAACTGCTGCAGGATGGTGTCGTCGATAAAGTTGCGGCGTGCGGCAGAGCTGAAGACAGCGGCATCCAGTGTCTGATCGTACGGAACTACGATTCTTGCAATCACGATCTGACTCGAAAACCATGCGGTCACTGCCCCTTCCCCCGGACCAATCACGGTCGTCAGACCATCCGCACCCACGGTTGCGACGGCTTCGTTAGAGGAAGAAAACTTCGCGAGCTGGGTCACATCTTCCACACGTCCGTTGGAATAATGAGCCCGCACGATCAGTGGCTGGACACTCGCGGCTTTCAGCGTGACTCGTTCCGGAAGGATCTCCAGATGGTCGAGCTTTGCGTCGTCTTCAGCTGGTTTTGCGACACCCTGCGCAATCCATTCGGAAAGGATCTTGTAGTGCCAGGAATCGGTCTTCAACCGCAATCCGCCTTTATGAGGCACAGCCATGGATGGCTTCGTGAGCATCAAACTGGCAGCCGGTCTTGCCGGTTCAACGCGGCGGCCGCTTTGCAGTTCGACGAGATTGAAGTAGTCTCGCCCCGGATCATATCCGCTCAGAGACAGTTTAAAGCCACCTTTGCCCGCCAATGCACCATGACATGCACCCGAACTGCATCCTTGTTTTGCCAGCACCGGTTCGACATGGTTTCGAAATGACCATTGAAACGGTTGCTCAGCGCCTGAAACTGTGACTTGCACGCAGGCGGTATCGTTTGTCGAACCAACCACACGCACAACCGCCTGTCCGTTGGCAACAGAATGAATTGTCATGCCATCCACGCGGACAACCGCAGGATTGTCGGTCATCAGTTGCACATCGGCAGGGCCAACGGCATCGTCCCCGGAATACAGTTCTGCCAGCATTAAATGGCGTGTTTCCTGTCCATCCAATGCCAGTGATGGCGGCAGCAGGCGAATCGTGTCCTCTGCGATCACGGTGGTCGCCGTCGATGCGAAGAACGCTGAAAGAATCACACAAGTGGTTCGAAACGTCATGAATGTGTTCTCTCGCTCACGGTCGGCCAGTTCTTGAGAGCGCAATCGGCATCGACTCTCGGGAGGGAGAGGCTCCTGCCGAGCCGTACGCTTCTTGCGGTCTGTTGATTTAATGCTGATCATTAG
>JANOUN010000098.1:0-2621 GCA_031416875.1 Planctomycetota bacterium
GCCGCCTGGTAGCGACCTCGCAACATGAGCACACCGCCCAGGCTCTCGGCAACGCGGTAGCGTGTCGCGTCGTCTGCGTGTTCCGCGCCGCGCTCCGCGATCCGATAAAGCTGCTCCGCAATCTCCAGGGCGTATTGCGAGCGAGCCTGATCGGCCATGGCCAAGGCATAGCGAAATGCCCGTGTGGCTTCTCCTGCGGCATCGAAGTGATACGCCAGATCAAAGAATCGCTTGGACGCCTGGTTTCCCAGAGGGCCGGATATCCCGCTTGCGGCCGCCGTTGCAGGTACGGAAGCGAGGGCGATGATCGGATCGGCTCCGCTTTCACCTTGCGCCGTGACCACCGATTCCAGGATGACTCCGATCCGATGATGGAACTCCCTAATCTCTTCTGCCGGCAGATGGCTCAGGATCGTCTCACGGATACGGTCGTGATAGGTCTCGATCTCTTCCGCGTCGGCCGTGCCGCTGCTGCGGATCAGACGACCCGATCGCAGCACCGCCATCGCTCCATGTTCATCATGGCTCAAATCGGCGGCCTGACGTGCTTCAGCGAGCCTCAGGGGCTGGCCCGACACGGCAATCACTTCAAGCAGGCGGCGTGGCTCGTCGGACAACGACTGGATGCGAGACCAGAGAACTTCGTCGAGAATCAAAGCTCCAGCAGTCGGACTCTCGACAACGTCCAGACTGGCATCGATACATTGCACCAGTTCATGCACGAAGAAGGGATTGCCGCCCGATTCTCGCGCGATCGTTTCCGCCAGCGCCAGGCTCCTGGAATCGCGCTGGCCCAGCAATGTCAATGCCAGCTCGCATGCTTCATCATGATCGAGCGGATCGACGGAGACGTGACGCTGATCAATCGCTGTCCCAAACTTTTCCAGCGCCCGATGCAGGATCGCCAGACATGGGCTCGTGTCCGCGTCTTCACTTCGGTAGCCCGCGAGCAAAAGGAGCACTGGCGCATCCGGCGGTCGCAGAATCTCCACCAGTTGCGTCACACCGTCGAGGTCGCCCCATTGCAGGTCATCAATGAACAGGACCAACGGCTTCCGATCACCGAGTCGGGCCAGCAGCTCGCGCAGCGCCTCGAAGGCCCGGCGACGCAGTTCATGCGCATCCGAGATCTCCACTGTTCTGCCGGGTGCCGCGGCGAATGCGGCCACACGCTGAAGAACGGGAAAGACTTGCGCAAGGACTTGTGCTTCTCTCGGCAGCAGGGCCTGGGCTTCATGTGTCGGGATCCGGCGGAGATACCGGCTCAGAGCGTCAACCACACTGTCCAGAGCCTTATACGGAACCGATTCGCGTTCATAGCACCTGCCAGCCAGCACCACTGCTTCGCTGCGTTGCACGAGATCGTCAAGAAAATGCTGAGCGAGCAGACTCTTTCCGGCTCCTGACCGGCCCTGCAGACGGACGACTGCGGTGCGCCCCTTCCGCAATGCGCTCAATGATTCGATCAGGCTGGCCATCTGCAATTCGCGGCCCACAAAAGTCGCCCGCTGCGCTGACCCTGTGTTTCTGATGACGGTTGAGTTGCTTCCGGGTGTCTCCGTCAGCCGCTGCAACACCTCAATTCCCGTGGGACGTGCGTCAGGGGACTTCCGCAGCAAGGCAACACACAGGTTGTTGAGATCCATCGGAATGCCGGGGACCGCATCCGCTGGCACCGAAGATTCCCGCTGCTGTTTGTCGATAAGAACCTGAATCGGTGAACCACTGAACGGCAGCTGACCGGTCAGGGCTTCATACAACATGACACCGACGCTGTACCAGTCGCTGGCAGCGGACTGCTCCCGGCTGGCTGCCTGCTCGGGTGCCATATAAGCGACGGTGCCAGTGACATGCTGTTCTGTACTTTGATGGACACCTTCCCAATCCAACTCGGCGGCCAAACCGAAATCCAGCAGGACGACTCGACCTTCACGAGTCACCATCACGTTGGACGGTTTGATATCGCGATGAAGTTTTCCGAGCGAGTGCAGAGCAGTGATGCCCTGGGCCAATTGCAGAAACGCAGCCCGCAGGCGGTCATATTGAATTGGCGACAGAGGAGTGTAAGTCACGTCAGAATCACGGGTGATGGGAGCGTCCTCGCTGCCGAGATTCAGTTGCGTGAACTCAACAGATTCGACGGCCTGATGACTGGCCGCGCCAGCCCCGGAACGAATGTGGGCAAGAAAGTGGTCCCCCTCAATGAGTTCCATCGCAATGACGCATTGCTGCGCCGTGGAAATCATTTCATACAGACCGACCAGGTTGGGGTGTGTCACATCCGCCAACGCACGGAATTCCTGCTTCAGTCGATAGACGGCAGACGGCTCCATGTAGTGCAGCGTCTTCAGGGCGACCATTTCCTGACGTTTGCGATCATAGGCCTGGTAGACGATCCCCATGCCTCCACGCCCCAGTTCCCCGAGGATCTGATAGTCACCGACCACGGACAGACCCATGGCATTTGCCCGAGTGCCCATCAGATGCGCCCCACTCTCGTCCGGCGTGCTGCGCAGCGAGTGACTCGTCTGCAGCGCGGACATCCGTTCGGCCAGTTGCTGAGTCAGATCGGGACACTCCCGGCACAGTTCCTCGGCAGTCACTACTCGGCCCTGAACGCG
>JANOUN010000099.1:0-2893 GCA_031416875.1 Planctomycetota bacterium
CTGAAGCCAAAGTTCGAAGACGTTTACACAATGTCGTTTGAAAATTACCCCGTGGAAATTGAACGCATTGAACACGCCGAGATCCGTGACTGTATTGACGTCTGAGCGGTCTGTTGATTTAGAGTGGGATAAGCTTCCAGCTTGTCATATTTGCCAAAAAGCCATGGTTTTTATTCAGCGATGGCAAGCTGGAAGCTTACCCCACGTAGATCTGCCGACTAAATCAACAGCACGCTAGCGCCGAGCCGCTCAGGTTTTTAACTCCAAAAATATTTTCAAATATCCAGATCCATGAGCCCCATCACACTGACACTCAAAGAACGTCCGAAAGTTCCGCTCGAAGCGGAGTCGGTGACGCCGGATGCGTTCGTGACCATGTCAAACGAACAGATTCGCAGCAGTCTGGTGTATCACGGAAAGCGTCATTGCCGGCTGGACGACTTCTTTGAGGTCACTGGTGAATACAGTGACCAAATCGAAATGCACGGCGACCTGCATCAGGTCAAACTGCTTGGCAAGAGCATGAGTCGCGGGCAACTGAAAATTCACGGCAGCGTCGGCATGCACCTGGGCGCGGACATGCGTGGGGGACGAATTGAAGTCACAGGTGACGCCGGTGACTGGATCGGTGCGGAAATGATCAACGGCTTCATCCATGTGCATGGCAACGGCGGCGGGCAGATCGGAGCAGCCTATCGCGGCAGCCTTCGCGGGATGAGAAACGGAACGATCATTGTCGGTGGCACGGCCGGTCTGGAAGTTGGCATGCGGATGCGTCGCGGGACAATCGTCGTCGTCGGCAAGGTCCGCGATTTCTGCGGTCTTCAGATGAAAGGTGGCACCATCATCCTGATGAGCGGTGCCGAAATCCGCACCGGAGCCTGGATGGTCCGCGGCACAATTCTGTCACTCCAGCCACTGCCACTCATGCCCACCTTCGTGGCATCGGGCCATTACAATCCCTCCTTCATTGATCTCTATGCCAGGGAACTTCGCCCTCATGGCATCTCCCTGCCAAACAATCCATCATCCGGCATCTGGTCCCGCCACTGCGGCGACTCATCCATCCCCGGCAAAGGCGAAATCCTCATCTGGAACCCGGCGTAAGAAAGGCTGGAGTGTATTCAGCGGTAAATCTTCCGCCTGTTTGGCAAAAAGCAATCATTTGCTCCTGCTGGACAAAATTAGGTTTCGCTGATTGACTTTGGTATCCATCATTACCCAAGAATACGGGTGGGATGGCACCAATATACCCCGCAGGGAAGTGTTTCTCGCTCTGAGCTGAGATTCGCCATGAACGTCGCTGATCCGGAAACTGCCGTTTGGCCAGCCCGCAATGTGGCGGAGTTTGCGTATTGTCCTCGGCTGTTCTACCTGATGGAAGTCGAAGGAATCCATGTCGCCAGCCACGACACGGAGGCAGGACAGCGGATTCATAAGCGAGTGAATCGCCCATCTGCAAAGAAGAAAACCGACGAGGCAGGAGAGGCGGTTGACAACGATCGACCGCAGTCGGTTCGCAGCCTCACGCTGACTGATCTGGAGTTGGGCGTCACTGCCGTTTTGGATCTTGCGGAGATTCAGGGCCAACGAGCGGTGCCTGTTGAGTATCGCAAAGGTCGGCCTCGAAGAATCGACAATACGTCATCGAACGAGACCCCGCCCGACAACGGTGTCTCTACTGTTGGATCTGCAGAAGAATCGTTCGAGCCATGGCCTACGGACCGCATCCAGGTCACGTTGCAGGCCATGCTGTTGGAACGAGCAGGCTACACCGTCGAAAAAGCCGTGTTGTATTATGCTGCAGAACGACGACGACTGATCGTCCCGATCACGGATGCCCTCAGAGCTGAAGCATTGGAAACGCTCGACAGCGCTCGCCGCTGTGCAACCGAACCACGTCCGCTGCCACTTCTGAATGATCCAAAATGTCCGCGCTGCTCACTGCAGTCAGTCTGCCTTCCCGATGAAATCAATGCCGCACGGGGATGTCTCGAAAAGCCCCGGCAAATGTGGCCACCGCGCGATGATGGCATTCACATTGTCGCACAGTCTCACGGCACGAAGGTCGGAATCCGAGGGGCCACACTGCAGATTACCGAAGTCGATCACGGAGTCGTGCAGGAGATCCCGCTCGCCAGCGTCGAAAGTCTGTCACTGCTCGGTTCCGTCCAGATTTCGACGCAGGCGTTGCACACGCTTGCTGATCGCAGTATCCCGGTCGCATTGTTGTCGGCCGCCGGGCGTTTGGTGAGCGTGGTGGATCCTCTGGATTCCGTCAGTGCCGACACGCGCCGCAATCAGGTGCGAGTCTTTGACAAGCCGGAAAAGTGCCTCGAACTCAGCCGAGTCCTGATTGCCGCCAAGATCCGCAATCAACGAACGATCCTGATCCGAAATGCATCCGATCTGCCGTCATCCACACGTGAAACACTGGCCGAACAGGCGTCGGCTGCAGAAAAGGCCGATTCGCTGGCGTCGCTGCGGGGCCATGAAGGGCAGGCGGCATCGATCTACTTCGAGCATTTTGGACGGATGTTGAATGGTGAACTCCGTGATGAATTCGATGTGCACGGACGCCAGCGACGACCGCCGCCGGATGTTTGTTCACGGACCATGGACGCAAAGCGTTTTTCGAAGCCTACGGACGTCGTATGAACGACGAAGTCACGCACCCGACGTTTGGTTACAAACACAGCTATCGCCGCATGCTGATCCTGCACGCCCGCATGATCGCCGCCTGGCTCAACGGCGAAATAGCGACACTGTCATTCCTCACCACCCGCTGAGCCCCCTACATGTTTAACCCGACGCCAACGGCGAGGCTGAGTCGTAGCACAATTCGTCAAAAACGCTGAATGGAATCCACGGCCTCACGTATTCCGCAACATCG
>JANOUN010000100.1:0-2153 GCA_031416875.1 Planctomycetota bacterium
CGGCGGACGCCTCTTGCGCGACGGCGATCCTGGCTATGCGGGGCCGGTCTGGATGGCTGGTGGTGGCGTGAAAGGTGGAATTGTCCATGGTGCGACTGATGAAATCGGTTTTCATGCCGTAGAGAATCGACATTACGTGACCGACGTGCATGCCACAATTCTGCATCAACTGGGGCTTGATTCACGCCGCCTTGAAATCCCGGAGCGCAAGCGTCTGGACATTGATCACGGACAGCCGATTCTGGCAATCGTGTGAGTTGGCGAGCGGGGACGCAGGATGGACATTCATGTCCGTCGCACCTTGGTACAGGGTGGCCGTTCGGCCTACATTCTGTCTCCCACTCAAAGGGAAACGAAACGACAACTCAGTCGCGGCGACCAAAGCGCCATTGATGATAGTTGGCGAGACCCTGGCCAGCGCGCCCGCCTGGCCAGTTGGAGCGATTCCATTGGCCAGTCTGGTCATCGGGACGTTCGCTGTTGTAATACGACAGGTGATCGGCGGATGACCATTCGCCGTCTTCCGGACCACCAACTTTTCCGGGAGCAAAACCGAACATACGCTTCACAAGCTGAATCAGTTGCAGACATGCGAGCAGCGCCACAAACATCGAAAGTCCCATGAGCGGCACGAACGGGCCCATGTCAAAGATTCGTTCGGCCAGGGGCCACAGAAATGGCCAGCAGAGAATCATGGCCAAGGTCGCGAGACTGAGCCAGGGGCCATAGGGAATCTCGCGATCTCGCTTAGTGATCCATGCCAGCATCGCGGCAAAAATTGCGAGCACGGGAGCCAGAAAGAACACCGCTGTAACTGGTTGCCACCCGATCACACTGCCAATCATTGCCATCAGGACGACATCGCCAAAACCCATCGCTTCCTGCCGCAGCACCCAGGCGCCAGCCAGTCGCACCATCCAGACCATTCCGCCACCGACAATCAGTCCGGCAATGCTCACCAGGAAACCGTGAACATGTGGATGCTGAATTGCAAACGGCAGACATTCCCATGAAAACAAGAGCGGCCGCAGCCATTCCGGCGAAATTGAACGAAGTGTCGATGCCACGCTCGGATCCTGAAACCAAAGCGGCACGATGAATGTCTGACCACAAATCGTTGACACGAGAATTGCAAAGAGCATCATCGGAACCGTCGAGCCGTCCGGGATGATCCGCAGTTCAAAGTCGATAAAAGTGGCCACGATCAGGCAACAGATCATGGCAATGTGCAGCAGGTAGCGAATGTGAAGCCATACGGGCGGAGACCACAGCGTTGTGATGTTCTGCGGGCCATCAGTGCTTTGTAATCCCGCTTCACTGATCAACCCCCAGAAATTTGCCGGCATCTCAATCTGGTACACGACGACAAACAGGATTCCCGTCAGCAATTCCACCAGCGGATATCGCGGTGAAATTGGGCGCCGGCAGCTGCGACATTTTCCCAGAAGCAACAGCCATCCGAGTAAAGGAAGATTGTCACGCCATTGAATGGATGCCGCGCAACGCGGACAGCCGGAGCCGTGGCTGGTCAGTGCTCTCAACTGATCCCGCAGTCGCAGCTTTGCCGGAAAGCGATGGATGCAGACGTTCAAAAAACTCCCGATGCAGCAGCCGAGAATAAATAAGCATGGAAGCACGAAAAGCCGAGGCAAATCAAAGTAGTTCACTCTTCGTCTTCCTCGCTGGTGGCAATCGGGGAACCGTTACTGAGCGACTGGTCAAGCTGTCGGACGATTCTGCGTGCAACCTGTTCCGGCCATTCGCGCTCAGAATCCACAATGATCGTGGCACATTCGCGGTACAGCGGCTCCCGGATCGCCATGACTTCAGCGACTTCTTCGGCAATCGGCCGACCCGTCAAACTTGGGCGATTTTCGCACGCTGATCGATCACGGTTGAGTCGTTTTGCAAGGGCTTCGTTGGATGCATGAAGCCACACGACCGGACCGGCGGCTTTCATCCGCATGCGATTCTCTTCCGCCAGAATCGCGCCTCCACCGCTGGCCAGGACCAGATGATCCTGTTGCAGCAGTTCTGCCAGAACCTCCGATTCACGCATTCTGAAACCTGCTTCACCTTCGGTCTCAAAGATCTGACGAATGGAGCAGCCCGCCCGTTCCTCAATCACACGGTCACTGTCGATCCAGTTCCAT
>JANOUN010000101.1:0-4464 GCA_031416875.1 Planctomycetota bacterium
GTTCGATCGATAACTACGATATTGCTGCTCAGAAGGAAATATCGTGTGGTGGGTCGCCGGATGCGGCGATAGTGGATTTACGTCGGGCAAATAAAGGGTCAGGTCTCAATTGGACCGATACCATTAGTCGGAGAAGCAAAAGGGGACATTCTACTTATTTGATACCTTTGGTCTTCCGCGTGGCCGAAGAGAGGACTCAAGGCCGAGCTGTTTGGCGGTTGTTGCCTGCCAGCGAGCATCGCCGAATGGGGTGCCCCGAGCAAGACTGTGGCGGAGCGATTTGAGTTCGGCGTCAGTCTGCACTCCGTTCACGTGGCGTGTCCACTGAGCCGGCTTCACAATCGGACCGTCGCACAGCAAGCCCTCCGGGCTGCTGCGAATTGTTGGCTTCAAACTGGACCACTCCCAGTCCTGACTTCGCTCGACCATGTTGGCCCGAAGTGGATTTCGTTCCACGTAGCGAAGCACTAGGCAGCAGCAAACTTGGGGTTGCGTTGGAGTGTTGATCAGGCGAGATTTGTTTACGGAATTTGAGGGGAAAAGGCGAGTCTTCGTTGAGCCTGTACGGAGACTGGCAGATGCTCTTTGCACCACGCTTTCACGAGTTTCACAGGAGTTTTCTCCAGGGCGTCTTTGATTCTTGTCGTGGTCCAGTCTCCAACCACAGCCCCGAGGCTCAGGACGTAACGTGTGAAGCCACTGGAGCATTGATCGCCCTCCAGCGTTTTGAGTTTCCCAAACACCGACTCTTCCACCTCTGAACTTCCCACCAGACGTTCGCCGGGCCTGGCGGACGCACTTTCATGACGAGCGAACGTGATCAACTCGGCCTCCACGCGCGCATGACGCATCGCGGTCGGTCGTGCGCCCAGATGCGCGGCAAGCTCAACGTCGCAGTCTTGAAAGAATCCGCGAACGCGAATGAATTCGACACTGCACCTGACGGTGTCTTCCCAGCGAGCCCATTCGCTCAGAACGGCGCGATAGTCCTCCATCCAGCCGTAGCGTGCCCGTGTGCGTTCGGTGACTGAGCCACCAGCGGTGCCGCGAGCGAGCAATTCCAGAATCCTGCGGCTCCAGCGCAACAGCGATGCGAGGTTCATGTAGCGAGCCTTCGGTCGCAAACCGGGAGACATCAGAAACGCATCCGGAGTCTGTTGCAGGCGACTCTTCGTGTGCCCGAGCTGCGCGATAAACCGAGCCCACCGGTCGTCGGCCTGAAACAGTCGCTTGAGTACGATTGCTCCGTGATGAGCGGCGTCGTAAACCAGCGTCGTTTCCGCGTGTGCCGCGACGAACAGTTCGCCTCCCGATTTCACGTCGCTGCCGTGGTCGCTCAGGATTTCCCGCGGAATTCCCGTGCGTTTTGACGTATTCTCCAACTGCTGAAGAACGATCTGACCGTTGGAATGTTCGGTGGGAATCAACGCCAGCAGCCGCATGTCGGAATGCCGCAATGGACGTGATGGGCTGGGCAAATCACTCAATCGAATCCCCAGAATCAGGCACAGCTTGAGCGTCCCGATCTGGATCGAATGGTCAATGATGTAGACCCAGTCCGACGCCTGCTCAAGCGGTTCTCGCAACGCATACAGCCCCATCCGCAGCAGCCACCAGCGCGCTCCGCTGGCGGACGGAAGATGAGCGTGCGGATCCGGATCGCGCTGAAATATTTCGAAGATCCGAGGCAACGATCGCAGTGATGAACCGGCCATCATCACCAGGCGACGGACTTTGTCGATGACAGTGACGGGTGTTGAACCACCGACCGGTATCACATCACGTTGCTGATCGCCTTTTTTTTTGCCATCAGATTTGCCAATTCAGCGTGTGCCTGTTCCAGCTCTTCCAGTCGCTGTTGAGCCAGCAATTCGGCCTGCTCTGCTCGCGACGTTGCGGACTCACACTTCTGCTTCCATCGCTCGCGCGACCGACCCCGGTCTGCCGAAAGCTGCCGCTCCTGTTCGAGCTTCTCCTGCACGGCCTGGTGCTTGGTCTTCCAGTTGTCGCGCCCCATCCGAAACGACCGAGCCAACACGCGCGGCGGACTCCGATACTGACGTCCATTCTGACCGACGTCGCCGCCCGCATGAGATTCCACTTCCGATTCCACACTTCGTCCCTGAGTTTCCATTGTCGTCCCCTCCCTGCACCGTTGCGACCACCTGAATCCACTTCACGCAGCGAAACAGATTTCACAATATTCTGATACCCCAATTCCTCCCAAAATACCAACTTTGCTGCTGCCTAGACAGACCCCTGGTGCAACAGTTTCGATGACAAGCTGGAAGCTTATCCCACTTTAATGATTGAACATGAATTCCTTTGAATTCAGGATCGTCCACAAAACGTCTTCCAGGGCTTTCCGTTTATCTTCCTGAGCCTGCATGAACTCAATTGTTTTACTGGTTTCCGATTCGGTGGGCGTTCGCGCGTAGGCTGTCAGATACAACTCGGAGATTGCTTCCGGGATCGGCCGTCCTGTCGTGATCATCTGCGCAATCCGTCCCTTGTCGTCCGCCAATTTGTTTTCAATCTCGTCGGAATTGGCGAGCAGCAGGACCTGCGCGAGCGTCGCGCCAGCGGAACGTTCGCATTCGCAACCTGTCACACGCTGCGGACGGTCAAAAGTATCCAGAAAATAGGAGCCAAAGCCTTCGTGTGGAAGATCCACCGCACGCGCGTTGTCGCTGATGCCGCCGAATTGCGTGTGTGTGCCGCAGGCATGATCAACCGCGTCATAAAACACTTCGGCAATCAGACGCCGCGCGTAGAAGCGTGCAAAGCTCTGTCGGTCATTTTTATTGGCGTCCGTCGGCTCGGAGGCCAGTTGATAGACACGGCTGCTGACGATCGTGCGAATGACATGCTTCACGTCGAATTTGTGTGCGACGAAATCCTTCGCCAGTGCGTCCAGCAGATCTTCGTTGGCAGACGGATTGCTGGCCCGCATGTCGTCGACTTCGTTTACCAGACCGCGACCAAGGAAGTGTCCCCACATGCGATTGACCAGCACTCGGGAAAAGAACGGATTGTCCGGCTGAATCATCCAGTCGACCAGCGCATGGCGAGGATCTTCTTCCGGAGTGAATTTGGCGTATTCACCGTCCGGATATTTGGGCTCGGGCACTTTACCTGTCAGTGGATTGATTTCACCGGTCGTGGGACTGGCAGACGAAAAATATGGCGGTGGTTGTCCGAAACTCTTGCGGCCCAGTCGGGTGAAGAAGCCAGACAGCCCATAGTAATCTTCCTGGCTCCAGCATTCGTACGGATGATGGTGACAACGAGCACACTGTAAACGAACACCAAGAAAGACCTGAGCCGTATCCGCCGTGACCTGATGCAACTGATCATCCCGCATCTGCCAGTACAAGTTGATGGCCGGCGCGTCCTGCCATTCACCGGCCGCTGCGACGACTCCTCGTACGAGTTCGTCATAGGGACGGTTGCGTGCGATCAGGTCTTTGATCCAGTTGTGAAACGCGAACGATGCCTGGTCGGCTCCCGCCAGCTTCGAATTCCGCAGGATCGCTCCCCAGCGCAGTGCGAAGTACGCCGGGTAATCGGGCGATCCCAGTAATCGTTCGATCAGGTCAGGTCGTTTGTTCGACGAAGTTTCCTGCAGAAAGCTGCGCGCTTCATCCGCGGTGGGCAATCGTCCGCAAAGATCAATCGTGATGCGACGAATGAACGTCGCGTCGTCGCTCAGCGGTGATGGCGTCAGACCCCGTTTCTTCCATTTGGCGGCGGTCAGTTCGTCAATATAGTTCTGCGGCTGGAAATCGGGGATTGTGTCCAGCGGGGGACCATGAGGAACGACCGCGCGAAACACGGCCACATGGCCCATGTAGCGTGCCATGATTGCAGCTTCGCCACTTTGCCCGGTTGCTTTCACCACTCCGTCGGCGTTGACACTCGCCACGGGATCGAGATTACTGGAATACTCGGCCTGTCGCGTGACATCCCGCTTCGCTCCGTCGCTGTAGGCTGCTTCGATGACAAGCGGCTGTGTGCTGTCGACGGTCAGTATGTGTTCCGCAGGAGTCACACTCAGACTGACAATTCGCGGTGCATTTGGCGACGTTGCTGGCGCGCCGGTGGCAATCCATGTGCGAATCAATCGGTAAGCTTCGCTGTCGCGCGCAAACCGAACACCACCTCCATGCGGCATAGCCCCCGTCGCTTTTTTCAGAAGCAGACTTTCCTCCGGCACAGCAGGAAATAATCGCCGTCCGCGATCCTCTTTCACAATCGCATCGTGGTCGAACGCCTGGTCGAAACCGAACAAAGAAAGTTTGAAGCCGTTTTGTCCGCTGGCTTTGCCATGGCAGCCGCCAGAGTTACACCCATAGCGACTCAGCAGTGGCACAATCTCGTTTCCAAAATCGACGGCACTCTGAGGATGAGCATCCGGCGGTGCATCCCGCAGATCGTCAGCTCTGATTTTAAAAAGGCGTAAAG
>JANOUN010000102.1:0-2620 GCA_031416875.1 Planctomycetota bacterium
ATGTAGGCAAAGGCGAAGCCGGGACGCAACGTGTAGACGCCGTCACTGGTTCTGATTTGCCTCAACCTGACACCCGGCAGCTTTTTTGATTCCGGCAAATGCCCATGAAGCTGATATCCGGTTGAAACCGAAGCGGGAAACATTTCGGGGTAGTCGCGAATGTCCTGGCCGCCGATACTCTGTTCTCGTGATTTGCGTTCCGTCGATATCCCGCATAAAACTTATGGGACAGAGTATTACCGTCGTTAGAATCGTGCTGGCTATTCGGTCCGACCAGAGGGGGCAATTTTGAATTTCTTGAAGCGGGAACGGGCAGTCCTCAACGAGTTACTGCCCGGGTTGGACGAAAAGCTGGCAAAGTTGTCGTTGACGGAAACGGAACGGCCCGGCAACCCCAGCATTGCCCTGTTTCGCGAAAGCGGCGGCATACGATTAATGATCCCCATAGCGCAGGGCGGCCTGGGCGCCAGCGCGCTGCAGGCGGTCCGCGTGCATCGCGCGATTGGCAGCCGATCTCCTTCGCTCGCCATCGCTACCACCATGCATCACTTTTCAGTGGTTTCATTGGTGGAGGCGGCAGCCGTGGGTACCGGCGCGGAATCTCTGCTGCTCGAAGCAGTTGCCAATCAAAACCTCTACGTCGCGTCTGGCTTCGCAGAAGGAAAAACCGGACAGAATATTCTCACTTCGTCGATGCAGGTACGGCGATCTCCCGCAGGGCTCGTGGTTAACGGCAGCAAGAAGCCATGCAGCCTCTCCTCGTCAATGGCATTGTTGACCGTAAGCCTGTGCGTTCCGCCGGGAGCCGACGGCGAGCCATCCGGTTTCGCCGTGGCAATTGTGCCGGCCGATGCTGAAGGGGTCGAACGCCGACCGTTCTGGACCAACTCGGTCCTGGCGGGTGCTGAAAGTGACGAAGTCGTACTGCGCGACGTCGTGGTTCCTGACGCCTTCGTTGCCTACCTGGAAAGCGAAGCCCAAGCGCAGGCGGTGCAGACACGCAGCTTCGTTTGGTTTGAACTCCTGATCTCCGCGTCCTACCTCGGCGTGGCCAGCGCTATGGTGGAGCGTGTCCTGCTCGCTGGGCGCGGCACGCCGACCGAACGGACCGGATTGGCAATTGATGTCGAAGGCGCGATGGGTGCTCTGGAAAACGCGGCTCAAGCGATGACGGACGGCCAGAATGACGATGACGCACTCGCCCGAGTGATCATGGCTCGGTACAGCGTACAGGGTGCCATCGACCGGGTGACGCTCCATGCAGCGGAGTTGCTGGGTGGTATCGCCTTCCTCTCATCGAACGATGTTGTGTGCCTCCTGGCTTCCGCCCGGGCGCTGGCGTTTCATCCGCCGTCTCGCGCAAGTCTCGCGACCGATCTCGACGGTTACCTGGCTGGCAAGCCATTTGCGATGGGGTGAATCTCGTTCGCCTCAAGTGTTCATTGCTTTG
Source organism: Planctomycetota bacterium (assembly GCA_031416875.1). GTDB lineage: Bacteria > Planctomycetota > Planctomycetia > Planctomycetales > Planctomycetaceae > SXXK01. Next base: position 1,451 of record JANOUN010000102.1, read on the forward strand.
GCGAGCGGTGCGGCGTACGAGGACCAAGTGACAGGCTGCAGCAGGACATCTCCCGGCTGCACATCCAGTCCGACAACATGGGGCTGATCAGCTCGCGGCGAAGTCATAAGTCTCACCTTTTTTCCGGTTTCAGAAAGTGCTCAAAGAACAAACAGATCTGTTCGTTCGACTCGACAGTCGGGGTGTGCGTCGGACGATTGGTCATGCCAATGCGGTGCGTCGCGCCAAGTAACTGGTTCACCGCGATCGAATGATTCAACGGGATCCACCGCGCCGGGAAATCTTCAGACCCTCCTGAGACAAGGAATGGTCGCGGGGCCATCAATGCGTGCAACTCATGAAGATCAAGCCCCTGCTCGATCAATTGAGCATAAGGACCTGTGCGCGGGTTTTCCAGGGTGATCAGGCCCGGCTTGCGTTTCGGCCCTTCACCGAGACCGAGGTACCACGGCTCCCAATAGTTCACATTGCCCCGCGACTCGTCAAACACGATTCCTCCGTCCGACCACGCGGCGCAGGCGAATTTGTCAGACAGGCATGAACCGAACATAGCCCATTTGCCGCCATACGAATGACCGACGATCCCAATCCGCAGCGGGTCCACTTCCGGCTGTGTGGCCAGCGCATTGCAGCAATTCGCCGCGACGTAGCCCAGATATGACAATGGCTGCAATCGCGTCTCCGCCGTGTCGGGCTGCCGTGCATCGCCACCGGGCGAACCGATCGCAATGGTCACAAACTCGCGCCGCGCCAGTTGCAGTGCAAAATCACGCAGCTCACCCTTTGCGCCGATGCTCGTCTCGGGTTCATAATAGGGTACAACGACTGCGGGAAACGGTCCCTGGCCGTCGGGAATGAGCAGATATCCGTCAAGCATTTGGCCCCGTGCGACTTCAACACGAATGCGATGCTGCGTGAAGTTGTCTCGCCGCGTCGATTCCAGACGTTCGAGCTGAGGCCGTTCGATCAGCGCCGGCCACTTGCCGAGCAGCCCGTTCCAGCGGTCGAGGATCTCCTGTCGACGCCGAGCCCAGTCGGCAGCGTCTTTGACCGGAGTGCCGTCGTAGAACTTAAGCGGCGAGGAGTATTCGCCGAACTGCTGAGCGAACTCGGCAGGTGGTTCGAAATACGGTTTCAACCGGTTCCACGTGGCGTCGTCATCCGCTTTGC
>JANOUN010000103.1:0-4652 GCA_031416875.1 Planctomycetota bacterium
TGTAGGGTGTGACAAGCGGCAGCGCAGGCACACCATGTCTGTGATTCGGTGTGCCTGCGCGTTGCTTGTCACACCCTACTGATTGCGTACCGTCAATAACTGGCCGACCGTGACGGAAAAGCACTGGTCGCAAGACAGGTGCAGGATTCGTCGCTAAACTGTCGGTCCCCGTCCAATCAATTCCCAGGACAAAATCTTGGCCCTCCTGAGTACCCTTGCGATGTTATCAACCGCTTTTCGAGACCAAACGCTCCTTGCCAACAACTCCTTACGCGCTGCGCTTTCATTCGTCAATCCGCGTCGGACACGAGTTTGCCCGAACTGTTTTAGCGTGTTTGTGATCGTGCTGGCACTGGTCGGTGTCAGCACTGGCACAGTCGCTGCATCGGATCGACTGAACTGGCCCACGCGAACTGGGCCGGCATTCGACGGTCATGTCGCCGAGGCTGACGCTCAGGGACTGCCGACAGAGTGGTCAGAAGAGCCTTCATCGAACATCGCATGGAAACTGGAGCTGGATGGTCTTGGTCATTCCTCGCCGGTGATCGGGCATGGACGGATCTGGTTGACGTCGGCGACGAAGGACGGCAAGCAACAGTTTGTGGACTGCATCGAGCAGGCGACCGGGAAAGTTCTGCATCACACGTTGCTGTTTGAAAATCTGGAACCGGAACCACTGGGCAATGAAGTGAACACCTATGCTTCCCCATCGTGTGTCCTCGAAGACGACGCCTTGTATGTGCATTTCGGAACATACGGCACAGCACGGCTGAACCCTGAAACGATGGCGATCATCTGGCAGCGGCGTGACATCAATTGTCGGCACTTTCGAGGTCCTGGTTCGTCACCAGTTGTCTGGAAAGACATTCTGATTCTGACGTTCGACGGGATCGATACGCAGTTCCTGACGGCTTTGAACAAGCACACAGGCGAAACACTGTGGCGCACGAATCGTACGACAGACTACGGCGATCTGGACGAAAACGGCAAGGCAACTCGGGATGGCGATCTTCGGAAAGCCTACAGCACTCCGAATGTGATCGAAATCAACGGGAAGGCACAGGTGGTCTCAGTCGGTTCGCGCGCGGCGTTCTCGTATGACGTTCAGACAGGTAAAGAGCTGTGGACCATTCGCCACGACGATTTCAATGCCTCCTCCCCGCCGATGTTCTTTGAAAACCATGCGATCATCAACACCGGCTCGCGCGGTTCGAATCTTCTCAGCGTGCGTCTGGAGGATTCGACTCGCGGGGATGTGACTGAATCCCATGTCGTCTGGAACCGCGATAAAGGCAATTCAGACCTGAGTGCCCCGGTGCTGATCGGTGAGCGCATCTTCAGCATCCTGAATAATGGCGTCATCACGTGTGTAAATGCCGGGACCGGAGAAGAAGTCTGGAAGGATCGTGTCGAAGGCACGTTCACTTCGTCGCCAATCACCGCCAACGGCGTGATTTACTTCTGCAACGAAGCTGGCGATTGCTATGTCGTGAAAGCCGCAGACACTTATGAACTGGTAGCAAAGAATCATTTGGCTGACGGCATGAGAGCCACACCTTCGGCCGCGGACGGTCATTTATACTTTCGTACTTTCAACCATCTTTATGCGATCGGGCAATGAGGCGTTCCATGAAACTTTCCATCCGTGTTCTGTGTGCGGTCCTGTTCAGCGTTTGCGGTTTCAACCTGGTAAACGCAGCAGAAGGCGATTATCCAAAGGGCGAATGGGTGTCGTTGTTTAACGGCAAGGATCTGACCGGCTGGACACCGAAGATTCGATACTATGAACTCGGCGACAACAATGGCGACACGTTTCGCGTCCGCGACGGATTGCTGCAGGTTCGCTACGACGGTGGCGGCTACGAAAAATTCGGTGAAAAGTTCGGGCATCTGTTCTACAAGGACAGTTTTTCAAACTACCGGTTTCGCGTGGAGTATCGATTTGTCGGTGAGCAATGTGCTGAAGGTCCTGGCTGGGCCACTCGCAACAGCGGCGTGATGGTCCACGGGCAGGATCCAAAGACGATGGCGAAGGATCAGGACTTTCCTGTTTCGATCGAAGTGCAGCTTCTGGGCGGAAATGGCAAAGACCAACGCACGACATCCAATCTCTGCACGCCAGGCACAAACGTCGTGATGAGCGGCGAGCTGAAGCTGCAGCACTGCATCAATTCAACTTCAAAAACTTACCACGGCGAACAATGGGTCACCGCCGAGATCGAAGTTCATAACAACGAAGTTATCCGTCATCTGCTGGATGGCGAAGTTGTGCTGGAATACAACAAGCCCCAGCTGGATGAACGCGACGACGCGGCAAAGAAGCTGATCAAAGACGGCAATCTTATGCTCACCGGCGGAACGATCTCACTGCAGTCCGAAAGCCATCCGATCGACTTCCGCAAGGTTGAAATCATGGTGCTGGAGGAGTAGTTTCTAATCGTTGTGCCCGGTAAATGCTGGAATGGCCGCTCAGGAACCAGGACAGGAAGCATGCGATTGCGGCGTAGACGACGAAGCTGGAACTCAGGAGCGAACTGTTTCCATGCGCGAACAGTTCAATCGCCATGATCGTGCAGGCGAGCGGTGTGTTGGTGGCTCCGGCGAAGACCGCTACGAATCCCAAAGCCGCCATCAGGTCCACGGGTGCGCCCAGCAGGTTGCCCAATGCATTTCCTAAGGCCGCTCCGATAAAGAACAGTGGGGTCACTTCGCCGCCTTTGAATCCACTGCCGACGGTGACGGCGGTGAAAAGCAGCTTCCACCACCAGCTGGACATCGCCGCGCCTCCGATCAGAAAGCAGGACTGAATCGTCACGGCATCAGGTGTGGCAGGATTCGCATTAACTCCCAGCCCCAGATAGTCCCGATCACCCAGGGCAAGTGTCAGCAGAATCACCACGATGCCACCGATCGCCGGACGCAGCCAGGGAATCGCGATCGTGCGTCTGAAAGCCCACGAGATGCCGTGCGTCAGTTGTGCGAACAGCACGCTCGTCAGACCGAAACAGACGGCCGCAATCGCGACCTTGCCCGTGAGTTTCCAGTCGAGCCTTATGCCGGAAGCAGTCTCCGCCACACTCGCGGCCCACGCGACCTGATACTGCGTGTGACCAACGCCCCAGGCGGTGTTGACCTGATCGCCGACGATACCGGCAATCAAACACGGTATCAGCGCGGTGTAACTCATACGGCCAATTGCCAGAACTTCGATGGCAAAAAGGGCACCCGTCAGAGGCGTTCCAAAGACGGCTCCAAAGCCCGCCGCGATGCCCGATGTGAGCAGGATCCGCGTGTCCGCTTCATTCAGTTTCAGCCAGCGCCCGAAGGTAGCGACAAGACTGCCGCCCATCTGCACGGCGGTCCCTTCACGTCCGGCCGAGCCGCCGAACAGATGCGTGATCAGCGTCCCAATGAGGACCAGCGGAGCCATCCGCGTGGGAACACCGCCACCGGGTTCATGGATCTGTTCCATGATGAGATTGTTGCCAGCCTCAGCAGTTTGTCCTAACCGATGGTAGAGATATCCGGACGCCAGCCCTGCCAGCGGAAGGAAGTACAGTAACCACGAATTCTGCCAGTGAAGTTCGGTCACACGATCCAGTGACCACAGAAACAGCGCCACCGCGGAACCGACAACCGCAGCCGACGGCACACAGATCGCCAGCCACTTGAGCACGAACATGCTCAGGGACACATGCTCGCGAAAATCCCAGCGGAATGTCATGTTGGGTGTGCTGCTCGACTTGGTTGCGGATGGCCAGAGAACCTTGCCGCATCCGGGGGAATCTCAGTGGGCGGAGCGACTGAACTGCGTTGCAATGGCGTGGACTTGAGCAATCCGACTGGCGAGCGGGGTACGTAAGTGCCCTGATGTTCGCATCATTCGCGACAAATCAGGGGATTCACATCCCCCGCTCGCCTTAAGTCCACGCCATTGAAGGCTGCGTTGCGCAGGACATTGACCTGAATATCTTATAGGATGGAACGCCTGTTCTGAAGATCAATGGCAACGGGAGATTTCCATGCACAGATTGTTTCGTTCGATCATCGTGACCGCCGCCATCCTGTCCATGAATTCCGGATTCGCCATCGCAGGCGACGCGGGAAAGCCGAATATCGTGTTCTTTGTGGTCGATGATCTGGGACAGCGCGACCTTGGCTGTTACGGAAGCATGTTTTACGAAACACCGCATCTGGATCGCCTGGCGAAAGAGGGCGCGCTGTTTCCGCATGCGTATGCCGCCTGTCCCGTCTGTTCGCCAACTCGCGCCAGTATCCTGACGGGGCAGTATCCGCATCGCACGGGGATTACCGACTACATCGGGGCAGCTCAGCCCGCGAAATGGAAGCGCAACACACCGCATCTTCCCGCACCTTATGCGGAACAGCTGGCACTGGAATCTGTGACGCTCGCGGAATCATTGAAGGCCCACGGTTACGCCACGTTCTTTGCAGGCAAGTGGCATCTGGGCGGTGACGGATTTTCGCCTGAAGATCAGGGCTTTGACATCAACATGGGGGGACTTGAACGCGGAGGTCCGTATGGCGGGAAGAAGTATTTTTCTCCGTACGGAAATCCGAAACTGCCAGATGGTCCGGAAGGCGAGCACCTGCCGGATCGTCTGGCATCGGAGGCATCTAAGTTCATCGAA
>JANOUN010000104.1:0-9024 GCA_031416875.1 Planctomycetota bacterium
TTTTGGGGGCTTTTTTGGGGGCCAACCACCAACCGGCGATGGGGGCGGGGCTGGGCGCCCGCCCTCCGTGTTCGACCCTGAGCGCTGGGAGGCCTGACGCCCGGCCCCTCGCCGAGAGCATTCACGCTCAGCGTCGTCACCCACGTCGTCAGATTCGTGTCAATTGGCCAGCTGCCGTCTTCGCGGACGGACGCTTCGATGAACTGCAGACAACGTTGTGTTACGACATGGTCGAACAGGTCGCAACCGAGCAGACTCATGCAGACAAAGCTCGTCAGTGGCGTCGCTTCAAGAAATCCTCCGTGGGGGGGCTGGATGGATTCCAGCACGCGGAGAGAGGGTGCGATCGCGGCGCGGCGAATCAGACGCAACACCAGATTCCAGTGGCTCTGATGTTTGAAAATCACCTGCCCGATCGCAATCAAAGCCGGCAGCGCATAACTCACGACGGGCATTCTGACCGCCGCATACAAGCGATGAGGCACGCAGGCGAGTTCGAACGGCAAGGGAATCACGTTCTTCCATTCCACAATCCCGGCCAGCGCGCAGTGCGTCAGAATGGGGACCGAGAACGTGCGATCCTTGCCGTAACGCTTGAGGACGGCGTCAACACCGCCGGCTTTTGCAATGTACGCAGCGGAGGATTCGATCACGACACTCCGTTGTATGTGCGTCCGAGCCATGTCACGTTCGTTCGCTCGAAACACGGCATGAGCGAGCATCGTCGTCGAAATATTACTGATGCTCAGGACCGTATCACCCCAGCCGCCGTCAGAGTTCTGATGTTCGGCGAGCCACGTTAACCCGCCGTCAACCAGTTTCTGCCAGCGCAGCCGCTGAGCATCATCCTTCGTCACCGCAGCAGCCGAATGCAGCGCCATCACCGCCGTCGCCGTCGAAAGTGCCGACGTCGATAACCGCCCGGTCCACCAGCCGTCTGCGTTGCGTTTTGAAAGCAACAGCGCAGTGACCCGTTCGGTCGCCTGCAGGATTTCTTGATGGACGAGAGTCGTCAGTGTCATTATGAACGGAGCATAATCGGGTGGGGGCCATTTTTCAATCCGCAGTCAGTCGCCGAGGTCGAGTCCGTTGTGTTAGACTGCATAAGCACTTTGCACATTCTGAATCCACTTAGAAGGAAGAGACCATGAACCGATTTCAATTCTGGTGCGGACTCGCTTGCGGGATCGCCGTCACTTTTTCTGTATCTCACATCGGCACTGTGCAGTCGGTACTTGCTGACGATGAAAAAAAGGTTGATACGGAAACCGCCGCCGGGGAAAAACCGATGCTGTATGAACTTCGAACGTACTACACGCCGGAAGGAAAACTGGACGCTCTCAATGCCCGATTTCGCAATCACACCATGCAGCTGTTCGAAAAGCACGGCATGAAGAACATCATGTACTGGACTCCCGTCGACAAACCCAACACGCTGATCTACGTCATCGCTCACAAAGACAAGGACGCTGCCACTGCGTCATGGAAGGCTTTCAGTGCAGATCCGGAATGGCAGAAAGTCGCTGAAGAGACTCAGCGTGACGGCAAGCTGGTTGAGAAAGTCGAATCGATCTACATGACCCCGACTGACTATTCGCCACACAAGTAAACAAGGTTCTATGGCAAACGGTATGGCCGTTGCCTGTAATCCGGGCTTTGCAGAACAGTGATCGTCAGGGCCTCGTCCCAGGCGATCAGTTTCTGTCCATCGGGTGAGAACTGCAGGCCAATGACATCAGCGACAGGCTGATCCATTTCCAGCAGTTCTCGTCCGCCGACAAAATCCCAGAGCTTGATCAATCCATGTTCATCGCCCGTCGCAAGTACAGTTCCATCGACCGATATTCCGGCGGCGCGAACGGCAGACTGGTGTCCGGACAGCCTGTGCAGGAGCTGCCAATTCTTGCATGACCAGACCGTGATCATCCGATCGCGACTGGTCGTAATCAAGTACTGACTGTCCGGACTGAACAGTACCTGTTCAATGGTCGATCGATGTGCGGGCAAAATGATTTCCGATCGCATGTTTTTTCCCGTGGCAAACATCTCCACGTCGTCGCGACCATGACGAGCTGAAGCGATCCAGTGACCGTTGGGCGAAATGGCTGACGCCGAGCGGTTTTCCAGTGTTGCCACCACTATTCCGTTCCGGATGTCGATCACAGCCACTCGGTCCTGTTCATCAATGGCGATGGCGAATTCTGCCTTATCATCCGTCATCAGCCGATCGATCGCACCGGCAGCAAAGACCGGAATGACACTGATCGGGTCCGACGCTGGATTGGAAAACTTACGCAGCTGTCCGCTGCGATTGCCAGTGATGATATGTCCGGACGCACGCGCAATGCAGATTGAAGTCGTCAACTGACCGGGCAGATGCGAACAGATTTGTTTGAGCGAATTCAGACTGAATACATCGATCCCATTGGGTCCTGCGCGAAGCACTTCAGGACGGTCATGGGCCATACAGACGGCACCATTCCAAAAGTGCGTGGTGCCAGAGCTCGACGGTATGACTTCACGCTCGACGCCCGTGGCAATCTGCCAGGACCGCACCTGGCCGTTTCGATCTGCGGTGATAATTTGACGAGTTGTAATGTCGGCGGGATCTGAACTTCCCAGCCAGATTGCTGCCGAAACGGGCGAGTCGTGACCCGCCCAGCGCAGGACAGGTCTCCATGCGTCAGCTTCCAGGCTGGCACCCGGCGCGGGCAACCTTAAAGCCGCGAGAACCCCTCCACGATCACCAATGACAACATAGTTGTCTGGTGTCATCAGCACGGTTTGAATGCTGTCAAGGTTCCTGTACGACCACAACTCGGCTTCTGTGTCCGCATCGAGCAGATGAACCGTACTGTCCGAGCCGACACAGACGATTCTTGTCCCGTCATGTGAATACCGTGCCATGGTGACGGTGCGGTTGCTCACCTCGCGCTGACAGACTACGGAAAAGCCGTCCACTTTCATCTGCACGACTTGCCCGTCGGATCCTGCCATCAGCAAGCGGCTGTGATCCGGAGACAAGGTCATAAACTCAATGACTCGTTCAAACGGGGTTTCGATTTCCGGGAAAAGCTCACCGGTGTCAGCGTCACAATGCACCAGTGAATTCGATTCGCCGCACGCGATGACTTGATGCGAGCCTGGCAGGAACAACACGCCGAACGCTCTCTTGCCAGGAATCGCTTTGATAATTTGTCCGGGTGCCAGAGTTTTCTGGTCATAGACACGAACCATTCCGTCATCACTCGCAGTCGCGATCAACTGCATGTCATCGGAATACGACACACAGCTGATTTCTGTCGAACCCGCGTCCCATCTGCGACCTTCTGCTAATCCGCGGTCGATGTCCAGAAACTGCAGCTCGCCCTGGCTGCCACAAACGGCTAGTTCTTTGCCATCCCCGGATGGCTGCATCCACCAGACCGCCTGACCTGCATTATAAACTTCCGAAAACGGCGTTGTGGCATGATTCCACAGGAATCGCCAGGCAAAATTGTCCGGTCCGTAGACAGCTTCTGAGTCTTTCATAGCGACCGCATACCGCGACAGAATACGACCGGTTTCCCGGACATCGCCCTTCTTCAGGATCTGGCTGGCATGTTGCACGTCAGCGGCAAACAGCAATCGCTCAGCAATCCGTCGCTGTTCGTTTGCTTCCGCCGACCTGGCATTGGCCTCCTCTGCGGCTTGATTTAGTTCTTCATTACGGCTTTCAAGCTGGCCGTGCAGATTCCGCTGCGAACTTGTATAGACCGCAGCCAGGATCAACAACGCAGCCACCAGACTGCCAGTCGTCAGCAGCAATGATGCGATCAATGGGTGTTGACGGCACCTTTTCTGAATTCGTACGAGAACCGGAGTTTTGCGCGCATGCACCGGTTTGCCGGCGAGATATCGATCCAGGTCGTCGGCAAATGCGGATGCGGTGATGTAGCGTTGACTCGGCGATTTTTCCAGACACTTCATGCAGATCCGGCTGAGGTCACGTCCGATCCCGGGATTGATGATCTCAGGAGATCCAGGAGCACACTCGGCAATTTGCCGAAACGTTTCGGCTGCCGTCGCTGCCACAAATGGTGGCTGTCCGACAATCAGACAATACAGGACCGCGCCAAGTGCATAAACGTCGGCAGCCGTGCTTGGCGGTTGAGTCCCGCTCAGCAATTCCGGAGCCATGTAGCGCGGCGTGCCGATCAACTGACTCGAGACCGTGGCGAGTTCACCGGATTCCATCAGCTTTGCCAGGCCAAAGTCTCCCAATCGCGGCACATAGGGAAATTCGGCATTGGTTCCGGATATATGCGGAAACAGCAGAATGTTTCCCGGCTTAATGTCGCGATGCAAAATGCCGTGATCATGACTGCATTGCACGGCACTGGCGAGCTGTCTGACAATTGTCGCCGCCAAACGTGGTTTCAACGGTGACGTTCGCGACGACATGAGGTTGTCCAGCGTCGGCCCGTCACACCACGCACAGGCAATGTAGGGCAAATCCTTGTCCTGGCCAGCCTCGTACACCGGCACGATGTTCGCATGGTCCAGCTTGGCTGCCGCCTGGGCCTCAATCACAAACTGTCGTCGCAGATTCGCCTGCACCAAAGCGTGTGGCCGCGGAACTTTCAGAGCAACCATGCGATTCAGTAACGGGTCGGCCGCCAGGTAGACGACCGCAAAACCTCCTGATCCCAGAACGGACCGTAGCTGAAACCGGCCGATTGTTTTCGGTGCCCATGACGGCATCGCCCTGGACCGACGCGGAATGGCCGCTTCCAACTCGTTCAAAGCCTGCTGGCCCAGCTCAAATTGCCGCAGGAAATCTGTATCATAAGGGAGCGTCAGTGTTTCGCCGGGATTTCCGCTGCGGAGTCCTTCATCATAATGGATCAGTGCCTGCAGCACAGATTCGTGAGGTTTGTTATTTGACATGTTTCACGCCGCGAGTAACGAGTAACGAGTAATTCAAATCTGGAATCGAATGGCCGTTACTCCTTGTCTCGAAGTTTCTCCCCCAACATCAGAATCGATCTCCCCCACAGCATGCGCACGTCATCAGGACTTCGATGCATTCGATCGGCAATCTCCACGAAGCTCAGGTCCATTTGCTGCCTGAGGAGTATCACGGTCTTGCACTCTTCGGGAAGTGCATTCACCGCCTTCCACAAGAACTCGCGTGCTGCGCTCCGCTTTTTCTTGCTGCCAGCCTCGGCGTCAGCATCGTCTGGCTCCATGGGAGGTTCATCGGAATCTGATGGCACTGTGGACATCCTGGCTGCAGAAGTCAGCCTCAGGCTTTTTGCGTTTGCGATTTGCTACAGTCTTGACCGCGCCCCCTGCTGCTGTCAAGCGATTCACTTCACAGGCGAGTCTACTCGCATCCTCCGGATTGGCTTCACGTTGACCGAGAGCAGTTTAATCGTCAGCCCTTGCGTCTGCACGGATGCTTCCCATCAAGGAAGTAACGGGCTCTAGCAGTGCGTTGATTAGGTTGGGATAAGCTTCCAGCTTGTCAGGTTTCTCAAAAAGCAGTGAATTTTCATGCATTGAAGGCAAGCTGGAAGCTTACCCCACGTAGAACTCAGATTAGATCAACACCCAGCTTGCAGGGCTCGATCTGCAAAAAAGAAGGACGAGTGAGCGACATGCGTCGTCCTGCCGGTGTGTTCGCAATTTTGTTCTGCACCTCAATTCACACGAAATCGTGGTTGTGCCCGGTCAACTGATGTCGCACCGCGCGCCAAGTGAGCAGTGTGAACAGTGAGAATCAAACGGGCGAAATGCGGGGTCGAGCATTGATTGTGTGGAGCAAAGTCGTTAAATTTCCCCACTTCGTTTCGCCGCGGGCCGATAATCAATCGACGCCGTAACCCTTGTCGGCGAAGAATTACTGTGTTTTGCGCAGTTTAACGTTGGTTTTTGATTCTGAACTCTTGATCAGGCTGTCGCTTCTGACAGTGCGAAGGATGATTGTTCCATGCTGGCAATTGGCAAAACATGGATGGCAAAAAAAGAAGAGAGCGACAACCATGAGTGGTATGTCATCGACGCAGACGCTCATATTGTGGGCCGTCTGGCCAGTCGGATCGCGACTGTCCTGATGGGCAAACACAAGCCGAATTACACAGCCCACGTTGATACGGGCGGCTGCGTGATTGTACTCAATTGCGAGCGAATTCGCTTTACCGGCAATTCTGTGCAGCATTCCAAAGTGCCGTACATGACGACCAAGATGGCCAAGAAAAAGTACGATCGCTACACTGGTTTTCCCGGTGGTCTGCGAACTCGAACTGCCGTTGAAACATGGGAAAAGCGACCTGATCAGCTGCTGAGCGAAGCCGTTCGCCGCATGCTTCCCAAGAACAAACTGGGTCGTCAGATGCTGACAAAACTGCGAGTTTTTGTCGGTACAGATCATCCGCATCAGGCGCAAGCCCCAAAGCCATTTCCAGCCCATCTGGTTCCGGACCGCAAGGTCAAGGGCTAGTTGCTTTCGATGCCGGGCACGACACACCATCTTAAATAGGTGTGTCGTTCGTCTGCATCGATTTGATTTCAGGTCGTTTTCGAATGGCCTCAAACATGTTCATTGTTTCCTCACTTTTCGCTGTGAATTCTTCCTATGAGTACGGAACCTGGTGTTTCAACGGATCATGATTTGACTGCATCGCAGCCGGAAGTTCCTTCCTCACGATTGCCTGAGGTTCCATCTTCGCAGCTGCCGGAACTGACCATTGGCGGCGGTGATGCCTCCGCGACAGTTGATCCGACGTATCAGCCAGTCATTCGCGGAAAAATCGACCGCTTTGGTGTTGCGATGGGAACCGGACGCCGCAAGACGTCGGTCGCTCGGGTTCGCATCAAGGAAGGCAGCGGACTTTTCGTTGTCAACGGTCGTGCGCTGGAAGAATATCTCTGTGTGGAACGTGACCGTGACAGTGTGATGTTTCCATTGCGAGTCGCTGACAAAGTCGGAAAAGTTGATATCTCAATTCGCGTTCAGGGCGGCGGCACGACTGGCCAGACCGGTGCCATTATTCTGGGTATCGCCCGCGCACTGGAAGGCATGAATCCTGCATGGCATCACGCGCTGGCTGACGCCGGACTTTTGACGCGCGACGACCGCATGGTCGAACGCAAGAAATACGGTCTTCGCAAGGCTCGTCGAAGCTACCAGTTCTCAAAACGCTGAATTGCCTCGACCAGGCAGCTGGTCAACTGGCAATTTCAGGTTGGCGATCAAAATCCCTGCCGGAGTTTTTTCCTGCAGGGATTTTTTCATGGGCAGTCTCGGTTCGAGAGGTTTTTCCGATGCAGGACGCCTATCAATCGCTCATACTTCCTGACGTGCAACTGATGCTGCAGGAAGGCGACGCCGCTGGCCTGGCGGCATTCTGCACGGTCGTCCATCCGGCTGCGGTGGCGGAGATTCTTGACGAACTTGAAGATGATCAGATCTGGCCGATTCTGGATAAAGCCGAACTGCCGGTTCGTGTGGAGATCTTCGAATATCTGTCATTGAGACGACAGATCGGGCTGGTCGAACAACTGGAACCGGCAAAGCTGTCCGAACTGTTCGAATGGATGTCGGCCGATGATCGCGTGGACCTGCTGTCCCGCATGCCGCAGGACCGCCGCGAAGACGTGCTGCGACTGATCGCTCGCGCCGAACGCAACGACATTCGCAAGCTGCTGTCGTATGACGAAGACAGCGCTGGCGCGATCATGACAACGGAGTACGCTTCGTTGCTGGCGAATATCTCCGTTCGGGAAGCCCTGGACCAACTGCGTCTGCAGGCTCCGAACAGCGAAACGATTTACTACGTCTACATCATCAATGAAGACCGCAGGCTGGAAGGTTTTATCTCGCTGCGCGAACTGATTCTGGCAAAACCCGACGCGCGACTGTCGAGTCTCATGCAGCGGGACGTGATTCGCTTCAAAGTGAGCGAACAGCGCGAAGTTGTGGCTCAGGAAATCGGGCGTTACAACTTCATCGCGGTGCCGATTGTCGATGCCGATGATCGGCTGGTCGGCATCGTGACGCACGACGATGCGTTGGACGTTGTGCAGGAAGAAGCCACGGAAGACGCCTATCTGCAGAGTGCCGTTGCTCCGCTGGATGACACATATGAGGACACACCACTGCTCACGATTTTATGGAAACGCGGCATTTGGCTGTTGTTTCTGTCGATCGTGGCACTGATGAATGCACGCGTGATTGGTCATTACCGGTCGTCAACCGCTGAAACGCCGGAGGTTGTTCAGCACGAGACTGGATTAGCCACGCTCATTCTGCTGTTTCTGCCGCTGGTGATGGCCAGTGGCGGGAACGCAGGTTCGCAGTCGGCCACGTTGTTCATCCGTATGTTTGCATTGCAGCCGACGGATTCCAAGGGAAGAGCGGATGGGCTCATCAATCGCAGACTGATCCTGCGCGAATTCACGATCGGACTGTCGCTGGGCGTTGCGCTGGCGTCGCTCGATTTCTTTGTTGGCGTTGTCTTCTTTGGCTTGAGCTTTGCGGAGGCCGCCGCGATCGCGACGACCGTGGTGATCGTGGTAATTCTGGGGACTTCGGCAGGCACTCTTTTGCCACTTGGCCTTCGCCGCTCGGGAATGGACCCGGCCATCATGTCCAATCCGCTGATCGCCGCCATGATCGACATCCTTGCCGTAGTCATCTTCTACGAAATCGCCAGCCAGTATCTGGGCTGAAGTCGGCAGTAACTGCCGGTTGCGTTGCCAATCGCTTCGACGTGCATCTTCGAAACAACCGGCACGAGCCAAAAAGACAGAAATGTTTATCCAGACGGCACGACTGGACCGATGTAAGGAGCGTATCGTTCTGTTGCGTTGTCGCGTCAGCGGACTCCGGTGAATCCGGAAGTTGGCTGAAACTACGAGATATCGACAGCAGTCCGGGGTTCTGGCGGATGTTTCTGCCAGAGGCAGTCAGCGTCCGAGAATTTGTCATCGAACCACCGGGACGGTTTTTCAGCAGTACAAGTGCAGTCCGGAACGGAA
>JANOUN010000105.1:0-2055 GCA_031416875.1 Planctomycetota bacterium
TGCCTGAGGCGTGATTGTCGTTGTGATCATTCATCGAAAACGATGAATCAGTGACCTGCTTGCCATTGCGATACAGATAGTTGCCACAGGATGCGGATGCCGTTGACGACCAAACCAACGCCACCGAAATCGACACAACCGCCATCAAAACGCGCCGCAGCGACAGGCTCAGACGTCGTGCGTCTGGCTTTGCTTCGGCATGGTTTGCGGCGACAAATGACATGAAAACCTCAGGAAACTGGCCCGACAAGAATACAGAAAAAGCGTGCCGTTTGGTCGTGCCGGTGCAGAGTATACGCAAACAGATTCTCAGTTTGCGAGTGAAATTCCCACAGAATTTTTCCAGTGCCTCGTCTGTTCGCTTTCAACCGGTTTTGCTATTCCGGCGGGCAAAGTTCAAACAATTGCCGTTTGGAAATCCACTCTGTAGACTCTCGCTCGCCTTGGAATTCGGCTTGAATGGATTCATGGAGTGTTGTCAATGAAGGCAAAAACCGCCGCGACGAATTCGCTGTTTGACGCAAAATCCGAAAAGGACATCACGGACGATGCAGCCCACGTGCGAATGTCGTTCAGTCCGGGTGGGATTCCAATCCGCTTTCGGACGGACCTTTCCGAATTTTCGACGACGAAGAACCTTGCGACTCGCGAACAGCTTCAGCTGCATCTCACGCACACCCGTCTGCAGTTGCTGCGAGGATTTGACGAACTGTTGTGTCTGGAAGGACTCACAGGAGTCGAACATCTGCCCCATCAGATTGAAACGGTCCGCAAAGTGATTCGGCGGTTTCGAGGCCGTGTATTGCAGGCAGACGAAGTCGGTCTCGGTAAAACCATTGAGGCCTGCCTGCTGCTTCGCGAATACCTGCTCCGACGACTGATCAAACGTGTGCTGATTCTGGTCCCGAATCCTCTCGTCAGTCAGTGGCACGAAGAACTTTCTTCCAAGTTTCACCTCGACTTCAGAATCGCACCAAGGACAGCGACGAGCAGCCGTGACGATTTCTGGGCGACACATGATCGCGTGCTGGTTTCCACATCGTTCGCCCGAACCGGTCGCAGACCTCAGGCGATTGCGTCGGCACAGTGGGATCTGGTGATCGTTGATGAGGCCCATCACTGCCGAAACCGTTCGACAAAACTCTGGAAGCTCGTCAACTCGCTGCAACGTCGTCACATGTTTCTGCTCACCGCGACACCCGTGCAGAATAATCTCGTCGAACTGTACAGCCTGCTGACGCTGCTGGAACCTGGTCATCTGAAAACAGAAGCCGACTTTAAGAAGCAATTCGTCACGAGAGGAAATCCCCGAGACCCGCGTAATCGGCATCGACTGCGTGATCTCCTGGGCGAAGTCATGATTCGAAACACGCGCGGGCTGGTGCAGATCAACCTGCCTCCACGTTATGCCCAGACCATCATTGCCACGCCGAGTGAGGAAGAATCTCAACTGCTCATCGACATTCAGCAGTACCTGCGTGACCAGTTGGCCACCTCAGTGAATGCATCTGCGAATACAGTTGACGCTGAACAGGAGAGTCCCGAAGAGCTGGATGCGTCATCGACAGAATCAGCGGATTCTCCAGACCCCGCCGCGAACGGACCTGCAGCCATCTCCCGCATGCGGCTGCACGCGATTCTGACCGCAATTGGCAGTCATCCGGCAACGGCCGCGGCGGCGCTTCAGCCACTTGCAGAGCGAGACGACCGGGCTCGCCAATTGTGCGAACGCGCCGGAAGAATTTTGCGTTCCGCCAAGGACGAAAAGCTGCTGCACCTTTTGAAGGAGAGTCATGACCACAAAGTTCTGGTCTTTGTCGCATCGATTCGCACATTGCACCGGCTGCAGGCGCTGCTCACGGAAGCGGCGATTTCGTTTTCAACATTTTCAGGCGAGCAATCATCGACTGACAAAGATGCGGCCGTCGAACAGCTGAAGTCATCAGTGAATGTGATGCTGTGTACGGAATCTGGTGGGGAAGGACGCAACCTGCAGTGCGCGGACACGCTGATCAATTTTGACCTGCCGTGGAATCCGATGAAAATTGAACAGCG
>JANOUN010000106.1:0-3681 GCA_031416875.1 Planctomycetota bacterium
GTGCGGCTGTGTGATCGGGCCTTCGGGGCCATGAACAAAGTTGGAATACGGCAACTGCACAGGAACTGTGGCGCTTCCGTCTGCGAGCGGAACTTCTCTTATCACACTCGTGATCGGTACGTTTGCGTGAATCGGGAAGTCGCCTATTTCCTGCCCAGTGTCCGAAACCCAGCCAAGGTAGCGGCCGGTATTCAGATCGGAGGACTTTTGAATCGCATCTTCCACATCGGGATCCGTACGAGCTTCGACGAGTTGGTGATAGAGCGTTGCTACCACATTCTTCCACGGTTCATTGAACACGGGGATACCGTTCGTGGCTCCATTTGCAAAGCGTTGCGAATAAACATCGACCGAAAAATAAATTCTTCCGCCGTCAGCGGTCACAACGGATCCATGATAACCCCCCAACCCTTTTACGGAGTCAACCTCATCACCTTTCGGAACAATGTCCAAAGTCTCAAACGTTTGGGCATTGCTGGTTTCCCGTTTCGCATTCGCGGCTCCGCTATCTGCTGTGAGAACCGTTTCAGGAGGCAGCAGAAAATTGAAGACCGTATTCTTGAGGTCATAGGACTTAAGAAACCCCTGCTGGTGAAGATAGGCAGCATAGTTCTGAATGTCGCCGCGAGTTACCGTTTTGGGTGTATAGCCCACAAGAGGGTGCGACGGCAATGCGGTGGAACTGATGGCTTGATTGTCATAGTACTGCAACAGCACATTGTTCAAATGCTCGTCGCGCATCGCCGCTGACAGACTGCCGTCGATTCGCTCAACATCTGCTGCGGACCATTCTGTGTCGCCACTGACGTAAAGATTGACGTAAAAAAGGTCGCGAATAATTCTGCCGCCTCGATACTTAAGATCTTCGTTCGCTGTGGGGATGGCGTCTTCGATGAGTTGCGTTTGGCGAACGTAGCTTCCGGAATCTCCAGCAACCGCACCGTGCTGACCGCTCGCTCGAAAGCCTCGCCGAGTCACGACATCTGCAGCTGTACCGTCAAAGCTCACCGAGCGTGCCTCAAGTTGATTTCCGCGTGGAGGCAGTGGCCACGGATTCCAGAAGGCGGTCGAATCTTCCTTGGGTTCCGACGGTGCTGGTATTGGTTTTGGATTCCCTACAGGAATTGCTGGTATTGGGCCGGGATTCGGCAATGGGATATTCGGTGGTGTCGGTGTTGTCCCGGGTAAAGGCGCGGGATTCATCACAATCGGTATCCCTGGGCCACCGGGAAATGGCGGATAACCGACGGGATACGGGTATGGATTGTAGCCCCCGACTGGCTGACCGGGATACCCAATCGGAAACGTCCCCCTTCCAGCTGCTGGCATACACCCGAGGAACTGTGTAAACGCGCAGAAGCATCCCAGCCCCAGCAACACATGCCGCAGTGAAGTTTTCATGGTCGTCGAAGCAGCGAAAGAGGATGCTGCAATCCGGAGTCGACGCAAACATTCACGGCAGATGCCGGGATGTTATGAGTCGCTTGAGACCCAGATCACAACCAGGAGTTTTTTTTGCTTGCAGCAGAGGCAGCCATGAGGTTTTCTGGCGATTGTTGCCGCAGGCATGAGAGGAACGGCAATGTATGCAATACCGCAGTAAAGGAAAAGGTCAATTCTGCCGGTTCCCTGACAGCTCGCAGCGGGCACCGCATGTCTGTCCCGGGAGAACGACCTTGTACCGAATTGGCACTCTCCGTTAGCGTCCGCTGCAAGAGGATGCGTCCAGAAAGCGTTCACACCATGGATCTGCCACGACGTGGACGATTCAGAAGTAAGGTCTATTCCCTATGTCCGCACTGCTCAAGACCGACAACGATTTTTATACGCGATCGTTCCTGTTGAGACTCTTGAGGAATCCATGAAACTGCGAACACATCGCATTCTGCTCCTGGCCTTCGTCGTACTTGACTTCATGTGCCAGCCTCTGCTTGCGAAAGAATTCTGCCTTCGCGCGAAATGCCGGTCGGAGAAGCGGCTCTCTTCGGAACTGGTTCTCGTCCGTAGCGCTAAATCCCATTACCTGGGGGTCTGTCGTGATGGGAGAGCGGTGTTTGAGGTTCCGACCGGACAAGAGCAGACCATGCGCTCGATGGCTGCCAGTGTTGAATCAGAAAGCCCGAACATCGAGGAGCGATCAACTCGGCTCCTGATCAGCTATTCGAATGAGGACAACAAGCCCTCCAATGAAACACTCAAGGCCGCCGGGCTGCAGATGATTCAGGATTACGAAAATGGTTCGTTCCTGATCGTCGAGCCCCGGGGAGCCGTGACTTCCGACGCCGTTGAAGCTCTGATGGCCGACAGTGCAGTGGCCTATGTGGCTCCTGACTACATTATGTCCATTCCTCAGATCGAAGCAGCTGGGGAAATTCGTCCGTCCGTCGCGGACGCCACACCGAACGATCCGGATCTCAACAAGCTTTGGGGTATGAAGAATAGCGGTGCCACACAGGCCTGGCCTCGCATTCACGATTCCGCGAAACTTATTGTGGCCGTCATTGATACCGGTGTCGATTACAAACATCCCGACCTAAAAAACAATATGTGGTCCCGAGGGGGACAGCATGGATATGACTTCTATGAGAACGACAATGATCCTTTGGATGAGCAGAACCACGGGACCCATGTCGCAGGCACGATTGCTGCAGTTGGAAACAACGGAGTTGGCGTGGTCGGTGTGAACTGGAAGGCACAGATCATGGCCCTTCGTTTCATGGGACCAGATGGTTCGGGTTCGACTTCAGATGCGGTGAAATGCATTGATTGGGCGGTCGATAATGGTGCGCACATCCTGTGCAACAGTTGGGGTGGCCCCGACAACTCACCGGAACTCGCCGAGGCTGTTGCCCGTGCGGAACGGAAGGGTGTCCTGTTTGTGGTCGCTGCGGGAAATACAGGTGGAACAGGGAACAACAATGACCAGCGACCGAGCTATCCATCGTCACTTCGTTCAGCGAACGTCGTTTCGGTGGGGGCGATTGATGATAAGGATGCCCGTGGTTCATTCAGTCACTATGGGAAGCAATCGGTCGATATCGGGGCACCGGGAGTCGACATACTCAGCACGGTACGAAACAACAAATATGACACTTACAGCGGGACTTCGATGGCTGCCCCACATGTCGCGGGAGCTGCAGCCTTGGTCTGGGGAAATACTTTCTCAACTCCGGCTCAGACTCCAGCACAGATGACCAAAGTGCGGGATCTGATTTACGAGAATGCCCGTCCGGTCGCTGCCCTTAAAGACTTTTGGGGGCAGGCAGCACCCGCAAGAGTTCCGGGTGGAGTACTCGACATCTCTTTTCTGACCAGAAGCCCAATGGATGGCACTCCACCCCCCACCGAAGCTCCTCGACTGCGACTTGTTGAAAATCGCATGATTGTGGATCCTTCCCGGCTGCGGTAGCTCGCTCAATGACACCGCGATTCGCCACCTGGTGACGTATAGTTTGAAAACCCGCTCGCAGATGGAGTTTAGAATGTTGAAATTGCTCGCCGGAATCGGCCTGACTTTGTCGATGTTTGCCATGACTGACGAAACTCGTCCTGCCCCGTCCGTCTCAGTGGAGTGTTGCGGTCGCTTGCGGCATGGAGTCGTTGCCATCGGCGGTGAGACCACGGGAACCACGATCACCTTCAATCGCATGGTCTGGGAACTCCAACTGCACGACGATGCCG
>JANOUN010000107.1:0-8495 GCA_031416875.1 Planctomycetota bacterium
CACGACTACCCGGCTGAAGCAGCTGACCGTCTGGCACGCACTGCGTCGTCGTTCATCGGCGCGAAAAAGATGGCGTTGCAGAGCCGCAGTAAAGACGATTGGGGACGCTACGGCGTGGCCGATCCGGAAGATGATGTTGCGGTTGATGCGGACGCCAAAGTAGGTGAAAAAGATGAGTCGCGTGGCACGCGCGTCACACTTCGGGATTCTGGCGGCAATGCCTTGGTTGACCTGATTATCGGCAAGCCGGTCGAAGGCCAAAACCAGCGATACTATGTGCGGCAGCCGGAAAAAAATAATGTGTATATTGCTGAAATCAGTGCCGATCTTTCCGCGAAGTTCAGTGACTGGATCGAACCGGATCTCCTCAAACTGAACCAGAACGATATCGTCCAGATCGTCGTTGATAAGTACTCCGTTGATGAGGACAAGGGAGAAATCCTTCGTGGCGAAACCCTGGAATTTGATAAGGATCCAACAGCAAACAAATGGACGCTGGCTGGATTGAATGCAGAGGCTGAATCTGTAAAGGAAGCCCCCATCAATGATCTGGCCAGGAATCTGGATCAGCTGAAAATTATGGGCGTGCGACCGAAGCCGGAAGGATTGAATGCGGATCTGACGGTGTCTGAAGTTATGGCCAGCAACCCACTCGTGATGCAGATTCTGCAAGCCGACATGCAGCGTCAGGGCTTCTTCATTGCCCGTGGCGAAAATGGCCAGAAAACTCTGGTCTCGAACGAAGGCGACCTTGTTGCCGGAACAAAGAACGGGGTTCGTTACACATTGTATTTCGGCGAAGTGGCTCGCGGCACAGCCAAAGATATTGAAACAGGATTGAACGAAAAAGCCGCAGCGGAAGATGCCGCAAAGACCGCAACTGAAGAAGATAAAAAGGACGCCCCGGCAGAGTCTGGCGACAATCCGCCGGAGCCAGAAGTCAAACCTGCCGACGCGGAATCCGGGCCTCGTCGCTATCTGCTGGTCAAGGTGGACTTTGATGAATCGCTGATGGGTGCGAAGCCCACGGAGCCCGTCGCACCTGTGATGCCTGAGATCCTGAAAGAAGCGGCTCCTGCAGAAACGGCTCCTGCAGAAACGCCCACTGGGGCCAAAACAGAGACGCCGTCGACTGACGCAGTGCCAGCCACTGATGCTGCGCCGGAGAAAGCTGCGCCGGCCGGTGATGCTCCTCCAGCGGACGACGCAGCCGCTCCGAAGGAAGAAGTTCCTCCCGCGAACGAAGAAAAGCCAGCAGTCGATGCTGCTCCGGGAGACGCAGTGCAGGAGGAGACCAAAGAATCCGTACCGGGTGAATCGGCATGCGACGAACCTGCTGTAGACGAACCTGCGGCACCGGAGCCAAAGGGCGTTCAGGCGCTTCCAGGGGATGAAGCAGCACAAAAGACCGACGAGCCGCAACCGGCACCGACAGAGCCAACCACTGGCGATGAGACGCCGGAAATCACTCCAAAGCAGCAAGAACCAGCAGAATCTGCCAAGCCCGCAACGGAAACTCCTGACGCCCCGGGAGCGGCGGAACCGGGCGCTCCAGTGACAACTCCGCAGGAAACCGCGCCACCCGTTGATCCCAAAGCGGAAGCTCAAAAGCAGTACCTGCAGGAACTCGGAAAATATGAAGCGGAGAAATCCGGGTTCGAAGATGCGTTGAAGTCCTGGGAAGAACGCGGCAAGCAAGGCCAGAAACTGGCTAAAGAACTGTCAACTCGCTTCGGAGCCTGGTACTACGTAATCTCCGCTGACAGTTTTGAGAAACTTCGTCCGTCGCGGGCTGATGTCGTTGGTCCCAAAGAAGCAGCCAAGCCAGCTGACACCATCGCGCCACCTCAATTCGACAGCCTTCCCGGCGGGATTCCTGAACTCGGGGAATAGTGCGGAAATCTTGGCGCGGGCTTCGCCCGCAACCCAATGATTTGCGAGCGTCGATATCGTCCGTTGTTCCCCACCGACCTCGCGTCGGTGGAAACCTGGTTTGCCAACTACAGAACACGAAACGGTCATTTGGCCCCTGCCGACCCTGTGTCGGTAGTGCCCAGGTTTGATAACCAGGTGGAGTATCCAAACCGACGGTCCACCGGCATGAAGCCGGACGGGGCCGAGCGGCAGACGTTGTTTTTGCTGTAGTTCCCAAACCTGCGTCCACCGGCGTGAAGCCGGATGGGGCCGACCGGAAGCCTGGTGCGTTTCGTTTCAAGTTTGCATACCGTCGATCCGGTGTTCAGACAGACAATAGGCCCATAAGGTCCACCGCCATCCTTCCCGCGCAAAGCGCCAGCACAAAACTACTTACCCAACTCGCCGTCAAAATTCTTCTCAGAAAAACAACACTCTCAACGTTTGCTGAGCAGGGCGGGACGGGTCTCTGAACCGACCCGCCAATCCATCATGATTGGTATCGACAGTTGAACACCGGCGTTTGTGCTCGCACGACTCGATGCTCAATCCCACCTTGCCCATGTCTGTTCTTATAACGCACGCACAGCATTCAGGTCCTCCAGCTTCACACTTGCCTAATCGCACTCAGGGTGGGATGATATTGCAATCGTGGCGCGTGCAGTCGGTGTATTGACTGCGCGAATAGAGCTTGGAGGACATTTTATGCCTTCACCATCAGTAATACTGGAAATTGTTGACGGGCCGGCCGCCGGTAAGGTGTTTACTTTCCGTGGTCACGACACGTTCGTCCTTGGACGTTCCGAGAATTCCAGTTTGTGCCTCGACGACGATCTGGTGGTCTCTCGCAATCATCTGCAGATCGAGATAGACCCGCCACGTTGCTTTGTGCGCGATCTGAAAAGTGCCAACGGGACATTCGTGAACGGCGAACGGATTGCTGAACGTTGGCTGGAAAACGGCGACACCATCAGCGGCGGTAAGACGTGCATTCGAGTTCGCATTGAGGAAACCGATGACGAATCTTTGGACTTCATGGACAACGACGGCACAATGGTGTCCCTGGCCAAGACGGATTTGATGGAACTTCCGCCAGCCTGCGTTGGCGGCTATGAGTTGGTGGAACAGATTGGCAGTGGAGCAATGGGAGTTGTTCACAGAGCCATACATCAGCAGACTGGCGAAATTGCTGCTGTGAAGCTGATCGCGCCCTCAATGATCACAGATGATCGCATCATCAACTCCATGATTCGCGAAGCCTCCGTCCTATGCCAACTCGACCACAAACGGATTGTGAGGTTTATCGATACAGGAGTTGCAAATGGTCATCTGTTTCTCATTATGGAATATGTCGCTGCCATCGATTTGATGGCCATTCTTCGCGGCATGACGACAGGCTCACGGATTCGCGTTGCATGTGGATTGATCCGTCAGGTTCTTGACGGGCTTACTCACGCCCATGACCTTGGCGTCATTCATCGT
This sequence comes from Planctomycetota bacterium, assembly GCA_031416875.1. Lineage (GTDB taxonomy): Bacteria > Planctomycetota > Planctomycetia > Planctomycetales > Planctomycetaceae > SXXK01. The sequence continues at coordinate 3,397 of JANOUN010000107.1, forward strand.
GACATCAAACCCCGAAACATCCTCGTGTCGCAGCGAGACGGCGGTCTCAAAGCAAAGCTGGCGGATTTCGGTCTGGCAAAATACTTCGCAGATGCCGGGCTCAGCCGTTTCAGCGGCGAAAACGAAATCAAGGGTACGCTTTGCTATATGGCGCCTGAGCAGATTGAAAACAGCCGCTACGCCACACCGAAGGCTGACCTGTTTTCTGTCGCAGCGACCCTGTACACGTTAATCAGTGATGCTCAGATTTACGACTGCAGTGACGGTCGCGTATCAATTGATACCATCCTCAGAAACGGCCCGATCCCGATTGAGCGGCATGTGCCCCATGCCCCGTCTGAGCTGGTGCAGATTCTGAATCGCGCTCTGGCACATGATCCGAATGCTCGATTTGCCAGCGCGGCTGAAATGCGTGAAGCGCTGACCCGGCTCTCAGGGATGTGAATTCGCCCCAGCGTGTTGTTGGTTTGATTGCAGGGTGCGTGAAGCGGAGCGCAACGCACCACAGGGGAAATCGCAGGAAACTGGTGTGTTTCGCAATGGCTGCACACACCCTGCTTCAATCTACTGAATCAACACTCCGCTTGCGGCATGGCTCAGCGCGAACTGCGTTCAATATATTTGATCAGCACCTGCAGATCCTGCTGCACAAGTCGAAATGCTGAAACTGCCGTGGCGAATCCGATCGTTCCGCCAGCCGCCAGCGCCACCAGTGCGAAACGCCGATCAAGTCCGCTCAACGCCAGAATCATCACTGACAGCATCGGGACAGATGCCGCCAGAATCAGGTGAATCCAAAGATAGCGAGCCAGCTGTTTCAACGCTGGCAATTCTTCCTTTGACATCGTATCCCAGTGCACCAGGGAAGGGTACAGGCAGCGTACAGCGAGCAACGAAACACCAAAGAACGGATACGCTGCCGCGATCAATCCGCACAGCGTCAGCGATGCGACGAAGTGCGCATAAATTGCGACAGGCACTTCGCCACGAATCAGATGCAGCAATATCGGATAAGCCGGGGCGGCAATCAGCCAGAGTGTGAGTCCGACGATCGCTGCCACATTGCCCAGCTGCAGACACTTTCGCCTTCGTTCCTGGAGTTCCGCCGTACTCAGGCGTGCCTGTTCGTCAGTTCGCATGGCGCGGGTCACAGATCCGACCAGCCAACCGGCACTCAAAATTCCTGTCGGAAAAGTAATCAAGTTAATAATCCACATGATCCGCTTGAATGTTAGTGCTGCGGCTGGCAGGGAGGTTTGAATCTCGCCGTGATTGTACAGATAGTTGAAGATCGCTCCGATCAGGTTTGGAATCACAGTCATCGCAATAATCGACGTCAACGGCCACCGTCGAACAAGCTGTTTCCAGCCGGTCGAATCGTCGCACAGCAACTGCCGAGCTTCGGGTTGCTGGCAAAGATCCAGGGCATTCGCCAACGCCATGCCGCTGGGAAATCGTTCCTCCGGAAACGGTGCAAGGCACCGCTTCATGACATCTCCCAGGCCGCAATCTTCCGTAAAGCACAGCGATCGCAGGTAGGAGTCCGTGAGCCCCGCGCGACGGCCCTCCGTCATAGTTTCCAGACGCTGGAGGCGTGGCGCATGAGACTCGCTTTCGTCAAACGGACGCCGCCCTGCCAGTAACTCGCACAGTACGATCCCCAGTGAGAACAGATCACTGCGACCGTCCATTTCAGACGCGGTAAAGGGGTGATTCGGATTGCAGGCTTCCATGTGTTCGGGCGACATATACGCCAGACTGCCTCCCATACTTTCGTCCGCAGAAGCCCCGGCGAGTGTCGATCCGAAGCTGATATTAAAGTCCGCGAGCTTCGGGACACCTTCGGCAGTGATCAACACATTCGCAGGCTTGATATCTCGATGCAGCACACCGGCACGATGCGCATAGTGCAGAGCGCGAGCCAGCTGATTTCCCATCCAGCAAACTAACTGTGGCCAGGACATTTCGGCAATCTGTCGGCGAATCACCGATTCTGTCGGACGGGCTTCACCGTGATCGTCAAGCTCCGCATCAATCGCCCTGAGATAGTTCAGGCCATTCCAGTCGGATCGTGGAATGGCTTGCATGCGATGGATGACTTCGGCCAGCGTTCCACCTGCCGCATACTGCATATACAGCAGGCGCACCGATCGTTCAGGCAACAGACGCTGATCGTAAACGCGGATGATGTTCTCATGGTCCAGCTGTGCCAACGTCTGCGGTTCAGTCCCCTTGTCTGCGGAAACCTTCAGTGCGACCAGACGCTGCATCGATTTCTGCCGTGCCAGGAATACCGTTGCAAACGCGCCGCGACCAAGCAACAGCAGCAGTTCAAAGTCATCAATCGTCTCACCGGGAGACAAGTCGATCTGCGCTGCCGGACTTTCGCCCGACAAGAATGTGGAACGCAGCGCAGGATCAAGCCGGAACAGACCATCGAGTTCTCGTGCCAGCGCGGGGAATCGCTTAAAGATCTCCGTGGGCGAAACCTGATCCCCGGCATTCTTACGAATATGGTATTCTTCGAACACAAGGTCCACGGTCAGGAGGGCAGCCAGATCCGGTACATCATCTGCATAGTCCTCAACCAGCTTCCGCAATCCGCGTTGCCAGCGGTGTTCCAGATCCAGCTTGATGAGTTCCGGGACCAGTTCCCGACGCATCCCGGTACCAACATCCGGCAGGAATTCAACGATAGACGGTGGATACGAAGAAGCTTCCCATGCGACGGCAAACGCCTCCAGCGTGTGAGTCAGTTTCGACCAGTCTTCTTCGTTGAGTGGCAAGGCATTGGTCACAGGAGCTGAAAATCCGTTTGAAAGAGCATGTCTGGAGAGTCGTCAAACTAACTGTTCCGGCCACGAGAGTCCAGCGGAGGAGTTGCTATACTCACGCAGTCTTTTCCGCACCCTTTGGCTTCCGGCGACGTTCCTATGGCGAATCCTGATCAACCATCAAGTCTTTCCACGCCGGACGAACTGGCCGCATTTATCGAATCGCATCGGCGACAGCTTCTGGCATACGCCGATCGCAACATCGGGCCAGCGCTGCGGTCGAGAGTCGAACCGGAAGACATTGTGCAGGAAGTGATAGTGTCGGCGTTTTCATCAATCGACCAGTTTCAGGTGGCAGGCCGTGACCCTTTCCGGCTGCTGTGTCAACTGGCGGAACAACGAATTATCGACGCACATCGCCACCATGTCGGGGCTCAAAAACGCAGCGCGGCACGCGAGGTCTCAATGAATGCATCGGTCGCGGGCGGAGACGGATTTGGATTCATCAATATGCTGGTCGCCAGCATCACGTCACCCAGCCAGGCATTTTCCCGCGATCAAAAAGAATTCTACCTTCAGCAGGCGATCGCTGAACTCAGCGACGAACAGCGGGAAGTCCTTCGGCTGCGCTTTGTCGAAGGTCTGCCGACTAAAGAAATCGCCGACCGCATTGGAAAATCGGACGGTGCCATCCGCGTCCTGCTCACCCGCACTGTTGCCCATCTGCAGGAAATCCTGGCGTCAGATTCCAAATGAACACCGATGCCTCAGAGAATCTGCCCGGCGAGTGATGAGAATACGCCGTCCAGCAGGTTATGGTTTCCGAAGTAGCGATCGTTGACAATCGAACCGTTCACAACAGTGACGGTGGAATTCGATGGTGAGTACAACAGGTTAGGATTGAGGTAAACGCTGCCCGACAGTTCGGCGATCTTTGTGCCTCGCGCGGGGCCGCTTGAACCTCCGCTGCTCTTGTTCCATTCGTAAAGCGTGCCGCTCGGTGTGATGTAAAACCATGCCTTCGTCCGGCTTTGGAACCAGCGTTCATTGAGACCACCAAAGTTGTATGAATCATTCGTCGTGGGTTTGAAACCATACTGCGTCTGCAGACTGACTATCCTGGGCTGAAGGTTGACTGGCGCAGGAGATACCTGAATCCAGCCGGGTTGCTGCACTTCGCGAATGGTGTATTTGCCCGGCAAGAGACCGTCGAACAAATACCACCCACGTTCCTGTTCCGCTTCGATGGTCAGGTTTTGATTCAGATCGCGATCTGCGGAAACGGACGTCGCCACGACGTAACCACGTTCATTGAGTAATTCGAATGTCCAGCCGTTCAACCATGGCTCATTCGCAAACAGATACGCTGCGACGGCGTCTGGATCGGATCCAACAATGCCTGGCAGGCTGCCAGTCAGCGTTGTCCCGGTGGAGGCACTGCCGCTGGTCGTGTAGCGTGTAATACGAGTCGTGGCATTGAGAATATACGTCACCTGAGTCAGCGCACCAGTCAGCGCATTCTGAACCCAAACCAGATACCTTGGGCCATCGCCAGAACCGGGCAATGTCGTGGATGTCGGGTCCAGCAGAATCGGCTGGCTGGGATCATATACTGACGTATTTCGGACTCCGTCCGGATTGAGATCATGCCACTTGCGACCACTGATAACAGCTGGCTGGTAATTCCCAAAATCTCCGCCCTGCACCACCGCGCCTCCTGTCACACTGAGGACCGGATTCACTGCAGCCCAGATCAGAGTTGGATCGTTGTAATATGACATGCCCAGCGAGGCGACCATCGCGCCTTGAACCAGGACTGTCGTGGAAGCTGCCGCCCCGTTCCAATGGAACAGATCACCGGTTGGAGTCACGTAATACCACTGAGGTCCTGCCGCCAGCCAGCGTTCGCCACGACCACCATAGTTTTCATGATAGTTACCGGTGAATTTCAGCCCCAAAGTAGTGTCGAGGGAATATGCGGTCCTGGCAAGCGGTGAAGTACCTGATGCACTTTGAGCCCACCCGCTCACAGGCACTTCTCGAATTGTAAATGTGCCGGATCCGACATTTTCGAAGCGATACCAACCACGTTCGGTTTCTTCCTGAATGATGCTGTCGCCGTTTCGATCAATGTCTCGCGATGTGGTTGCCGCGACCACCGTGCCGACAGAATTCACCAGTTCAAACGTAAACTCGTTGATCCAATTGGAAACAGGAGGCACATTGATCACTTTAGTCTTATAGCTCAGACACAATTCAACAATTTCCTGCTTACGGTAGGGCGGCAATTGTTGTATGGCGATAATCAGGTGTTGAACATAATTT
>JANOUN010000108.1:0-5150 GCA_031416875.1 Planctomycetota bacterium
TGAGTGTGACGCTCGGCAATCGGGCGGTTCACAATCATCGACCGATTCCCGAGAGCGATTCGCTGGTCGCGTTGCGGGAACTATTTCACGTCTGCTACTGGCTGGCTCACACCTATGGCCGCCGCGATCGTCCGGCGGCTGGTCTGACGTTTGATCCTGCACTGCTTCCGAAGACGACTCCGATTCCACGGCAGACGCTGGAGCAGTTGCAGAAGCTGGGGGCGGAGCTGCGCGACAAAGACGAAAAGCTGTCCACTCTGCTGGCGGACAAGAATTCGCTGGACGCAGAACTCACGCGGTTGCGGGCGGAAGTTGCGGAAGCACGACGAGCGGCAGCGGCTCAGCCGGACAGTCATGATTACTCAGAAGCGGCGACTCGCGACTACTTCATCGACCTGCTACTGAAAGAAGCTGGCTGGCCACTGGATCAGACGCCTGATCGGGAATTCGAAGTGTCCGGGATGCCGAACGATCAGGGCATTGGTTTCGTCGATTATGTCCTTTGGGGCGATGATGGCAAGCCGCTGGGTCTGGTAGAAGCCAAACGTACGAAACGTGATGCTCGGGTTGGCCAACAGCAGGCGAAGCTGTACGCAGATTGTCTGGAGGCGATGTTCGGCCAGCGACCAGTAATCTTTTATTCGAACGGGTACGAACACTGGATCTGGGACAACGTCAACTATCCACCCCGCCCGGTGCAGGGGTTCTACAAGAAGTCCGAACTGGAACTGCTGATCCAGCGGCGGACGACTCGCAAATCACTGGCGGAGGCAAGCATCAATGACACCATCGTCGAACGGTATTACCAGACTCGGGCGATTCGCCGGATTTGTGAAGCGTTTGAGAAGGATCACGATCGGAAGGCACTGGTGGTGATGGCAACCGGGGCCGGCAAGACGCGGACGGTGATTGCCCTGTGTGAACTGCTGATGCGGACGAACTGGGCGAAGCGAATTCTGTTTCTGGCGGACCGAGTGGCGTTGGTGATCCAGGCGGGCGGCAACTTCAAAAAGTTTCTGCCGGATTCCGCACCAGTGAATCTGGTGACGGAAAAGGACACGGAAGGTCGCGTCTTCATCAGTACCTATCCCACAATGATGGGACTGATTGATGAAGCGAAGGACGGACAGCGCAGGTTCGGTGTCGGACATTTTGATCTGCTCGTGATCGATGAGGCGCACAGGTCGGTGTTCCAGAAATACAGGGCCATTTTAAACTACTACGATGCGCCGCTGGTGGGGCTCACGGCGACTCCGAAAGACGAAGTTGATCACAACACCTATGGGCTGTTTGATCTGGAAAGTGGAGTTCCCACCGATAACTACGGTCTGGATGAAGCAGTGCGTGACGGATTCCTGGTGCCTCCCAAATCGGTGTCCGTGCCGCTGAGGTTTCAGCGGGAAGGAATCAAGTACGACGATCTGCCCGAAGAGGAAAAGGACCAGTGGGACGCGCTGGAATGGGACGAAGAGGGCGATCCCCCGGATCGGGTCGGAGCCGAAGCCGTCAACAAGTGGCTTTTCAACCAGGACACCGTCGATAAGGTGCTCGAACATGTGATGACTCACGGCCTGAAAGTGGCGGGCGGTGATCGACTGGGGAAGACAATCATCTTTGCGAAGAATCAGGCTCACGCGGATTTTATTGCTGATCGTTTCAATGCCAATTATCCACACTACAAGGGTGAATTCGCTCGGGTGATCACGTTCAAAACCGAGTACGCCCAGTCGCTGATTGAGAGTTTTTCGCAGAAGGACAAGTTGCCGCATATCGCGATCTCCGTGGATATGCTGGACACCGGTATCGACATTCCGGAAGTGGTGAACCTGGTGTTCTTCAAACTTGTGCGGTCGAAGACGAAGTTCTGGCAGATGCTGGGGCGTGGGACTCGGTTGTGCAAAGATCTCTTCGCGCCGGGGCAGGACAAAGAGTTCTTTTTCCTGTTTGATTACTGCCAGAACCTGGAGTTCTTCAGCCAGAACCCGGAAGCGACGGACGGCGCGGCTGGTGAATCTCTGGGCAAGCGGCTTTTCAAGAATCGCCTGGAACTTATCGGCGTCCTGGATCGCCGTTTAAGCGAAGCTGCAACCGGTGAGCGTGTGAGTGAATTGGTGGAAGGCTATGCGGAGCCTCGAAGCGAATCTGAACTTCGCAGTTTGCTGGCGGATCTTCTGCGGGGTGAAGTCGCGGCGATGAACACGGATAACTTTGTCGTGCGTCCTCATCGTCGAACTGTTGAGAGATTCTCCCAGGCTGACGCATGGAATTCGCTGTCAGCGGATGCCTTTGTTGAGCTGTCTGAGCGTGTGGCGGGCTTGCCGTCTCAGCTTGAGGCAGAGGGTGAAGAGGCAAAGCGGTTCGATCTCCTGTTGCTGAATCTGCAGCTTGCGGTCCTTCGGGCGGAACCTGCTTTCGAACGGCTGTGCGAACAGGTGAAGGGTATCGCCGGGCTGTTGGAGGAGAAATCGGCGATTCCAATGGTTCACAAACAGATGCCGCTGATTCAGGATCTGCAGACGGAAGAATGGTGGCAGAATGTGACGACTCCCATGTTGGAAGTTGTCCGGCTGCGGTTGCGTTTGCTGGTGCGGCTGATTGAGAAACACAAGCGAAAGCCGATCTACACCAATTTCGAAGACCAGCTCGGGACGATGACTGAGGTGCAACTGCCTGAGTTCACTTCGCCGGATCAGTGGGAGAGATTCCGGGCCAAGGTTCGGGTGTTCCTGCTGTCGCATCAGAATGAGGCCGCTGTTCAAAAGCTGCGGAAGAATCAACCGCTGACGGCTGACGACATGGCCGAGCTGGAACGCATTCTGACGGAAGGTGTCGCGGCGCAGCAGGTGGATATTCAGCGTGCGACCGAAGAGGCCGAGGGGCTTGGTTTGTTTCTGCGGTCTCTGGTGGGGCTGGATCGCGACGCGGCGAAGAATGCGTTTTCGCAGTTTCTGACCGGAGCGAATCTGTCGGCAAGTCAGATTGAGTTTCTGAACATGATCATCGATCACCTTGCGGAACACGGTCTGCTGGACCCGGCGCAACTCTATGCGTCGCCGTTCACGGATATCGCGTCTTCGGGGCCAGAGGGCCTATTCGGTTCGGATCAGGTGGATCGATTGATCGAGATACTAGCGCAGGTGCGTTCGACGGCGATTGCGACTGCGGCGTGAGGGGGGGCAGGTCTGACATGAATCCCGTTATCCAGGGCGGTATACGAAGCCAAAATCGACAGAACGAATCCACGAGTATTCAACTTCTCTCCGACAGCGTCCACTCATATCTGGTCTCAAGCAAACTCAACTCAGGAGACGACAAATGGACTCCCAAGAATTCCGTCAGATCCTCGCGAATGATCTAAAGTCAACGTCCAATCGGTTTCAGATTCGGCCAGATGACGGGTTGCTGATTTCGGCAATCAAGTGTCTCGGAGGGCCTTATCAATGTTGGCACCGCCTTCTAATGAATCGGCTCATACCGGCTTTAAGCGGGCTGATGGAAAGGTTCGTCCTTCCAGGATTGTCCACAATGGCTCCGTTGCTCGGCGTCGCAAAAAACCGTGCGGAAGCCAGGAAATTCACAACCGCGTTTCGAGGCGACGCCCAATCTCGACGCAATGCTGCACTCGACCTTTACATCTTTCTTTGGACCGTCCTCTTGATATTCCTCTTTTGGGGCGCACATTGCTCGTCCGAAAGTTGAAGTTTCACGGGGACACAGCATGATTTTGACAGCATGAACTAGGACTGAACGGACATGCAGAGATCAACGTCAACAAGCCCTGCTGCCCGAATATGGAGGGCGAGCGCAATGCCGTGATTGGTCGTTTTGGAACTCGCCGTGCCGGAAATCTGGTGGAGCTGCCGCAGGACAAAAGTACAAGCCTGTTTGGTACTCACAATCTCTCGATCTGGTCTTTGGATCGGCAAGAATTGGTGCCGTTGTCCGAGCTGTGAACTGGAAGTCTTGTGGACTGGAACAACAGCCCACTGAAGCGGGCCAAGTCTTATTGTTTGGAGAATCCGCTCTAACCAGTCGATACAAATACGCTGATGTTCACGCCTGTCCGGCACCGTTCGCAAACTCACTTACGGCATCGACCCACCAGATCACGGTATGAGAATCAAGGATCAACCTCACAGCATGTAGTCCCGAAAGTCATCCAACGGCGCGTCAAAGTCGGGTGCCATGTGAGTGACAGTCCCACTCAGCGATCCCGGTTGCCGAGGCGTTTCAACCGGCAGGCTGTTGGTTGACATCAGGCGAGCTACCGGATGGTTTCCCGCAGTAATTATGACTTCTTCGCCCGACACGCTTCCCGAAACACATGCCGCACATCGTCTCGTAACACATCCAGCTGCTGCAGACTCTTGATGTAGGCGGCCACAAGAATTTCACGATCAGGATTTTCTGTGGACTGAACAGCAGGCCACGAAAGACGATGCCAAATGGCTTTCGAAAGCAGCTCCGGCAACTTCTCATCGGACGGCTGTATCAGAAGTTGGCGGATGCGGTTTGAACCTGGTGGTTCCGGGACCGCAGCCAGTGACGGAAAACGACGACCGCCGCGCATGACGTCATACGTCATAGGCTCAAGTTCAGGCGAGTTTTCCGACGAGGAATTGACCATGTCGCGTGCCCCTCAGTTTGACATTCAGCCGCCGTGCCGGACGAATCCACAGCGAAATGTTACCCAGGTAACGCGAACTTGTCGCATGATTTCTGCTGACAGCGCCTCCAGCCGTCGTTTTTTAGGCCACTGGCATCTTTTTTGGGCCAGGTGGGCCGCATCCATAGCGAAGCGACCAGCGGGAGCGATTGCGTGTTCCCGTGACTGCAATTTGCGATGGATGCAGAGTTTAACATGGCTGACTTGAATGCTGACCGCCGCAAGGCGGCCACTGGGGGCCCCGCACGAAGCGACAGCGCAGTGTGGGGGCGGAGCGTCCAGCGGAGCCTTTCGGATTGCATGCTGCCCCAGCAGCATCAATCCGGTGCTCACGCCAAGTGAGCACGGCGGGCGTCCAGCCCGCAAGCCGCACCGGCCCCAGCCGGACGGCGCGGTCCGTTCAGGGTGGAGTCTGATTAACGGCATTCAGCCGTTGAGCAAGCGACCAGGAATTCACGGCCCTGCGTTTGAGCAGGGGCGATCA
>JANOUN010000109.1:0-3756 GCA_031416875.1 Planctomycetota bacterium
TCTTCCCTCTTGAACTGCGAGACCTTTGAATCACGCAATCTACAAAAATGCCATTGCAAACTCAGGACGGGAGAGATCGCACCCATCTGGATCGTGTCAGCTCACGTCTGTCCTGCTGCGTCTGCAAAACCGGGACTATGGATTTGTCAGCGTCAGTGTGCCTTCAACGGGATTCCCGCCCTTGCGGAGGATCTGGCACTTCATTGGAGCGGAATTGCTGATTCGGGCATCACGCAGAATATAACTGATGTTCGTCGGGCCGAGAGTTTCAAAACCGTCAAGTCCCAGCAGGATATCGCCTTCATTGACAAACCGAGAAGCAACGCTGCCGGAACGCACTGAGACAACTCTCAGCCCGCCGTTGTATCGCACGGGCTTGTGCGCACCGGGATAGGCTTTGCTGGCAATCTCACTCCGGTCAACTTCATTGAGGCTTTCGAGACGCAGCCCGAGCAGATCCCAAGCGCGATTCATCACCCCCTGCTCTGCCTCCGAAACGACATTCATGGTGACTCTGGGCGCTTCCGCTGTTTTCGGGTCCGTTGGGACGTTCACATCCTGGTGTTGAGAAATGCCTGCGACGGGTATTCCGGTCGGCTTACCGACACCGACGGTCAGTTGAAGAGTCTGGTCTCGTCCGTCGCGGACGACGATCACGTCGACGACTTTGCCCCGCGGCAGGTCGAGCAGTGATCTTTCCAGATCAGTGCCGTCCAGCACGGTCATCCCTCGAATGGAACGAATCACGTCTCCAATCCTGATCCCGCAAAGATCCGCAGCACTTTCAGCAGTGACCTGTTCCACCACTAACTTCTTTTCTTCTGCTGACTTGATGTCCTTGGTGCTTAGTCCGTGTGGAATTCCATTCAACCGTTCGACACTCATCAGTCTGGCAATGGTACGACGAGCGTCATCGATCGGAATTGCAAAGCCAATTCGCTGGGCACCGGATCGAATGGCGACATTGATTCCAATGACTTCACCATTCAGGTTGATCAAGGGGCCGCCGCTGTTGCCCGGGTTGATGCTGGCATCGGTCTGAATCAGATTTTCGTAAGATTGAGTTTCATCGACTTCCACATCACGATGAAGCTGACTCACGATGCCGGAGGTCACTGTATGTTCGTACCCGAACGCATTTCCAACCGCATACACCGTTTCAGCCAGCATCAGATCCGACGATGTGCCCATATTCATCACGGTCAACTGTTCAGTGGCATTGATCCGGATAATTGCCAGATCGTGTTTGCGGTCATATGAAACCGGACGCCCTTCGTAGCTGGACCCGCCTTCCAACGTCACCGTAATCACGTCCACATCCTGAATGACATGGTAATTTGTGACAAGATAGCCCCGTTCATCAATCACGATTCCGGTTCCCATTCCGGTCACCTTCCGTGATTTCGATGAAAAGAATTTTGAATCTTTTTCTTCAGCGGACATCCGCTCAGTGTGGATGTTGACTACAGACTTTCGCGACTGCTGAACCGCCCGAACCAGCGGCGTATCTCGTGCATCGCCTGCTTTCAGGCTGCCAGGATGCGCCATGCTGGTCCAGAGAGCGGCCACCAGCAAGATGCTTCGGATCACCAATTTTGACATTCAGAACCTGCACGATCTTGCGAAACAGAAGATGCTGTTGGTCCGCTTCTTCCCGAAAGCCGTTTCCCGGGATTCTCATTGGTGCATCGACTTCGCAGGTTTTGGTGCTTGAACTCAGCGAAAGAACAACTCAAACTTTACCTCTGTTCAACCTCCGTGAATTTGGGCAAACTCTACCTTTGAGAAAATCCTGGTTGCTGCAGGATCGCGAATTCTTATAACTTGCCTTATCGCATCGTAAAACGGGCCTGAATCACTGTTTCGCAAGCAAATTCGGTGACAGCATCGCTTTAATCACCCAGCCGTTCGTTGATTTCCCAGCTTTACAACCTGCGAACACCTGACATCTGTGCTCATAAACCTGGAATTCAGAACCACGGCCACAGTCTCGGAACCAGACCATGAACAAAGAAACACCCACGAAAAAAGCCCTTCGGGAGAGTCGCGAACTGATTCGAGCACAGAAATATGCCGAAGCCTGTCACCACTTGCAAAAACTGCTGGAAGAAGATCCGAAAGAAGAGGACGCCCTGGAGCTGCTGGGGATGACGAATTTCTTCCAGCAGAAACTCGAACCGGCCCGCGAATGCTTTGAGCGGTTGACTCAACTGAATCCGGCCCATACGAAAGCATGGGTGAACCTTGGTGCTATCCTCAACCGAATGGGAGAATACAAAAAAGCAACGGACGTTTTGCGTCGGGCCTTGCAGCGTGATCGAAAATGCGCCGAAGCGTATTACAACATGGGAATCGCGCATCGCGCGCTGCAGATGAACACCATGGCGATCTCAGCCTACAAGGAAGCAATCAAACTGACCCCAAGTATGGTGGATGCGCACATCAATCTTGGCAACATCTATATGGACATGAAAAATGTGGGGCTTGCATTGCAGTGCTTTCAGGCAGCCCTCCGCCATGAGCCAGGTTCCGCCAAAGCCAAAAAATGCCTGGAAACGGCACAATCCACTCAGAAGACCTCAAGAAAAGAGGCATCGCCATTCGGTCGTCTGGTCGATGTCGCCGATTTAGCTCGCCAGCAACAACTGATGAAGTCACGTGTCCTGGATTCGGCGACCCGGCTCGCAGGGCGAGAATCGATTCAGAAACAGTCGAAGATCATGAGGACAACTGCCAGAGAAATGATCGCGGCGCTTGAAGGGACTCTGCCCCAGCAACTCCACCGCCTCAAGATCGCAATTCTGCATGTGGACGAACATCTGGATGCAACGGACCTGTTGCAGCAGCTGGAAACCAGCATTCAGGAACTCAGCCACCAGCAAGACATCCTGTTGTTCGCCAGTGATCAGATCCAGACATGCATGCAAACATCCTAGGAGTCTGTCACTGATGGCTTGAGGGGGTGGCCGGGGGTGAAGGGCGCTAGCCCGAAACCCCGGGGCTTCCTTCGCTCCGCTCCGTCCAGCCCCGGCCACCCGATCCATCAAGGCAGGACTGACCCGGCACCAGCGGGTTGTTGATTTAATACCAACCCGAAGCGCCAGCGAGGCTGAAATGGCTGAATTCCTCGCTGGCGCTTCGGGATAGTATGACCAGCGGCTACCAAATCCACTGAATCAACAACCCGCTAATTAGCCGCGGGTAATTCGCCTGCAAAAACCGGCGGCTAATTAGCGACTTGCCGCTCACAAAGACAGCGGTAATCAGGCAAACATCTGAATGTGAGCGCATCATTGAGCGCATAAAAAAAGCCGAACTCGTGAGAGTTCGGCTTTTCATGAAAGATCCCGGCAGAACCTACTTTCGCGCTTGTGGGCACTATCATTGGCCTTGCGAGCTTAACGTTCGTGTTCGGAATGGGAACGGGTGTTTCCTCACAAGTGAGTTACCGGGAAACCACAGGAGGGACAACAGAGTCGCCCGTTCCTGTGTATGATGAAGTCTAAGTCAAATTCTGACCGTTAATCAAAGTGGCCAAGCATTCCTCCATTAGTACTGGTCAGCTCAAACGCTTTCGCGCCTTACACCACCAGCCTATCAACCTCGTAGTCTTCAAGGGGAGTTCAGAACCGAAGTTCAACGAAACCTTATCTTGGGGATGGCTTCACGCTTATATGCTTTCAGCGTTTATCACAACCGTACATAGCTACCCTGCGATGCCACTGGCGTGACAACAGGAACACCAGAGGTACGTCC
>JANOUN010000110.1:0-4281 GCA_031416875.1 Planctomycetota bacterium
GAACTCTGCAGGCACTTGCGCGGGATGTTTGCATTCGCGATCTGGGATGCCCGCCGTCAGGAATTGCTGCTGGCCCGCGATCATCTGGGCCAGAAACCGCTGTTCATCTATCGCGACCACGAAAAGCTGGTCTTCGGCTCCGAACTAAAAGCCGTGCTCGCACATCCGAATGTCGATCGATCCATCGATCCGGCCGCCATTGAAGACTATCTCACATTTGGTTTCATTCCCGGACTGCGCAGCATCTTCGGTCGCGTCTCCAAACTTCCCGCCGCGCATGTGTTGCACATCTCACGCTCTCAGTTTCACAGGTCGCCGCAACGATACTGGCAACTGTCGTTTGAGCACGAAGACCGGTCATCCGTTGACGACTGGAAGCAGCGCATCGACGCGGGACTTCGCGAAAGCGTGAACGCACATCTCGTCGCAGATGTTCCGGTCGGAGCGTTTCTGAGCGGCGGACTGGACAGCAGCGCGATCGTGGCTCTGATGGCAGGACTACAGTCAGATCCGGTCAGAACATTCTCGATCGGCTTCCGCGAAGAAGAATTCAGTGAACTTTCTTTCGCACGCGAAGTGGCACAGCACTTCGGATGTTATCACACAGAAGAAATCGTCACTCCGGAAGCTGCTCGTGACCTGGATGATCTGGTGTTTCTGTACGACGAACCATTTGCCGACGCTTCCGCCCTGCCCACCATGGCCGTATCGCGACTTGCGGCGCAGCATGTCAAAGTCGTCCTGTCCGGTGATGGCGGTGACGAGGCGTTTGGCGGCTACGCACGCTACTCGCACGACCTGAAAGAAGCGAAGCTTCGAAACAGCATCCCCGCGATGATTCGCTCACTGGTGCTGAAACCGATGTCCGCAATCTGGCCAAAGACAGATTGGCTGCCGCGTCCCCTGCGTCTGAAAACACTGCTGCAGAACCTGTCGCGCAATCCGGCAGAAGCATATGCAAATACGATTTCTGCCTGTCGGCAGACCATGCGACGAAGTTTACTCAACCGTGACTTTGCGACTTCACTGAATGGCCACCATCCCGAACTCGCGATCATCACCGCGTTTCAGCACGGACAGCGGGACACCCTGAGCGGCATGTTGTCGGCAGATACGAACGTCTTGTTGCCGGACGATTTCCTGACCAAGGTCGATCGAGCCAGCATGGGATTTGGGCTGGAAGTTCGTCCGCCGCTGGTCGACTGGAAGTTGATGGAACTGGCGGCTTCGATGCCCTCAGAACTCAAGATCCGCAATGGTTCCAGGAAATGGATACTCAAGCAACTGTTCGAATCTCGTTTGCCGAAGGATCTCGTCCATCGTCGGAAGCAGGGTTTTGAAATGCCGATCGATCAGTGGCTCCGAGGCCCATTAAGCGACCAGGTACGGACACACGTCCTGAATCCAAACGGTGCCATTGCTCAGTTCATCAACGTCGCAAACGCTCGTCAGCTGTTTGAGTCCCATTGCCATGGGATCGGACGCCACGGCCAGCTGATCTGGAGTTTGCTCATCCTCGCCCGCTGGCTCGATGCGTGGGGCACAAATCTGTCCGCTTCTGCTCAGAAGCCCGTGTACAAAGCGGTTGTCAACTGAAATGACCCTGAATCCCTCAACCACAACCTCTCGCGAAACCCAGCCATCGGTCAGAATTCCGGCGACGCTGCGGTCCCGATCCACAGTTGCGCAGAACGTGCCGGTCGTTGCGGGTGTGTGCATTCCTAAAGCCCGTCTGACCGACGTTGTCAGTGGCCATATTTCAGGTTTTGATACCCCGGTCGCCGCCCAGTTCGAAGTACTCAACCGCTGGAACGACGGCAGCGTTCGTTGGATGCTGACCAGTTTCGTTGCTCCGGAAGTCAGCGGCACCGGTCAGAAATTGCATGTTGTCGCCACCGCCGAAAGCCATGCTCCGGAATTCCCTGAGTCTGACAACCTGACAACCGTCAAGTGCATTCAAGGTGAGATCAGCATCACCAAACGCGATCTGACCTGTGATCCGCCCGCGCAGCGGACAGTTCGACTTTCCCCTGTTCTCAGCGACACCAACGGCCAGCACCTGCTGTTCCATCTCGACGGCATTCGCGAAGATGTCGCTGGCCCGATTCGACAGGTTTATCTCGTTTCAGCCCGAATTCAATCAGTGCCTTTCGTCACATTGCAGCTTCGACTGACGCACTGGGCATCGACCGGACTATTGCACGTCGAAACTCGCATCCGCAATACACGCCGAGCCAAACATGCTGGAGGACTCTGGGATCTTGGCGATGCCGGATCATTTCTTTTTCGCAGCCTGCAAGTTGTTGTCCGCAGTGACGAAGTCCCGGCCACCGCGACGACGCATTGGAAAGCCGAACGAGATCACTCAATTCGTTCAACGTCGTCCGAAATCCTCCTGCGACAATGCGGCAGCGGTGGTGAAAACTGGAACAGCACAAACCACGTCACCGCGTCGGGACAAGTGGATGTGCAGGCGTGCGGCTATGAATTGATGACCGATTCGCAGACGACTGAAGGGACCCGCGCCGAACCAACAATGCTGGTTGAGGGCGATTCCTCGTATCTCGCCGTCGCGGTGCCGGAGTTCTGGCAACAGTTCCCGGGCTCGGTCGCAGCAGCAATGGGAACTCTGGAAGCGGGGCTTTTCCCTGCGTTGCCACCGATGACTCACGAACTTCAGGGCGGTGAGCAAAAGACGCAGTCGTTCTGGCTGTCCGTGGGTTCGGGCCCAGGCAACGTGAACGATCTGGACTGGGTCCATGACCCGCCTCGGCTGGTGCAATCAGCCTTGTCGATTGCAGAATCTAACGTCCTTCCGTGGTGTTGTGCTTCTCGTAGGGTGGGACCAGCGGCAACGCCGCGCCGGCCCACCGACTGCGGCACCGAGACAGTCGATCCAGTATCGCGTTTTGCCACATATCTGCACGATGCCACGTCCGGCGACTTCAGCTTCGACGCCCGCCGTGCCTCAATCGACGAATACGGCTGGCGAAATTTCGGTGACGTCCCGGCCGATCACGAGCAAACGCATTACGTCGGCAAAAACACCATCGTGTCACACTACAACAATCAGTTCGACATGATCTATGGCGGCATCCTGCAACTGGCATCAACGGGCGACCTCAAGTGGTTCGACATGTTCGATCCACTGGCGCGGCATGTGATGGACATCGACATCTATCATACCAGCGAAGATCGAGCGGCCTTCAATGGCGGCCTGTTCTGGCACACGGATCATTATGTCGATGCTCATTCGAGTACCCATCGCACCTACTCACGCCACAATCAAAAACCAGGCCAATCCTACGGTGGTGGCCCGAGCTGCGAACATAATTACACGACCGGGTTGTTGCACTACCACTTTCTCACGGGAAGCCAGGAAGCGCGCGAATCCGTGCTGTCCCTGGCCGACTGGGTGTTGCAGATGGAAGATGGTCGCAACACAGTTTTCGGACTGCTCGACAACGGACCGACCGGCACTGCATCCGCCACTGTGTTCGAAGACTTTCACGGACCCGGCCGCGGTGTTGGAAATTCAATCAATGCATTACTGGATGCGTGGCTGCTGACAAATGCTGATCGCTATCTGAACAAGCTGGAAGAACTCATCTGCCGCTGCGTGCATCCGTCACAGAATCCAGACGACCTGCATTTACTCGACGCGGAAGGCCATTGGTCGTATACCGTATTTCTGAATTCTCTCGGCCGCTATCTGCTCGTCAAACGCGACGCAGAACAGCTGGATGCCATGTATTCGTACGGCCGCGACGTGATGAAAACTTACGGACGCTGGATGGCCACCAATGAACGCCGCACGCTGGATCGGCCCGAAAACTTACAGTATCCGACCGAAGCCTGGGCCGCTCAGGATTTTCGCAAGGGCAACGTGCTGCGGATTGCTGCGTCATGCGAAGACAATGCCACCGATGCCGCAGCCATGCACGCCAAAGCCAACGAAATCATCGACGCCGCATGGATTGACATGGCCGCGTTTGGCAACGCGCGTTTGACCGCTCGATGTTTGTCGATCCTGATGACCGAGGGCCATCGCGACGTTTTTCACCGCACCTGCGAACCGATGCTGGTTCCCGCATATCAGGCGCAGTACGACGTCGGCCCATGGTCGATGTTTGTGCCGCAAAAGTTACGAATCAGCAAACTGATCAAGTCGCCGCGGCGATTCAACATCGCTGGCATTCAGGCGCTGCATCCAGGTCGTTTGACGAGTGCATGGAAGGCGATGCGGAGGTTTTATCCATAAGCGGCACGGCACAGCCGCCG
>JANOUN010000111.1:0-4323 GCA_031416875.1 Planctomycetota bacterium
CCCCAGCGAATCCGTTTCAGAATGGGTTCAAAGACAAGCGGCGGCAGCATGTTGCAGGCTCGGTGCGTTCCTCGTAAGTCTTAGAGACCTATCCTCGGGGCGAGTTTCGGCGTCACCCCTCCAAGGACAGGACAAACTGCGTTCCCAAATCTGTTTGTCGAAAACAACGAACACGGAGGGTTGACGCCCTGCCGCTCGCCTTTGTTACGATCGAGCCCCTTCACGGCGAGGCTTACGTTCAGGACGTCCGGGACGATCCGGACGATCGCTAGACTTACCGGCACGAGGTGCGAATGATTGTTCCCGATTTCCTTCCGCTTTGGAAATCTGCAACTGACGCCCGGAGACCCAGACTTTCTTCAAGGCAAAGAACGTCTCAGACGGCATGCCCTGCGGAAGGTCTACTGTACTAAAGTCGTCGAAAATCTCAATCCGCCCGATCTGAGCACTGTCGATTCCAGCTTCGTTGGCGATTGCTCCAACAATGTTGCCCGGTTTAACCTGATGCGAATGTCCCACTTCAATGCGGAATGTTTCCTTATCTGCATCGTTGCGACGTGGTGCCCTAGGGCGATCATTGCGGTCGCGGAAGTTGTCGTCGTTTCGCGGTCCACGGTCACATGATCCACTATCATCACGGTGCATCATACTGTCTCCACGCTCGTCGCGGCGACCACGAGATTCGAAGAACGTCTCCTGTCGGAATTCTTCCTTCAGCAGCAACGACTGGCCACCGGTGGACATGACTGCGAGCGCCGCCATAATCTGCTCGACAGGTGTCTCGGGATTTTCGCGACGGTACTGTTCAATCAGCGAACCCATCGATTCCGCCATCGGATGCGTCATGTTCTCGGTAACCTTCGCATGAAACTGCGCCACGCGCGTCTTGTTGATCGCGCGATTGGTCGGCAGGTCCATTGGTTCGATCTTCTGCCGTGTCGCGTATTCAAGACTTTTCAGCATGCGCTGAGACTTAGGATGCACAAACAGAATGGCTTCACCACTGCGACCAGCGCGGCCCGTGCGTCCGATGCGATGCACATAGGCTTCGCTGTCGCCAGGGAGATCGTAGTTGAACACATGGCTGATTCGTTGCACGTCCAGCCCGCGAGCCGCAACGTCGGTCGCCACAATGATGTCCAGCTTCCCGGATTTCAAATGCTCAATAATTCGTTCGCGCTGAGCCTGCGGGATATCGCCGTTCAATGCAGCAACCTTGTGCCCGCGCTGGCCAAGGAATTCTGCCAGTGGTTCGGTCGTACTCTTCATCTTGACGAATACAATCACACCGTCGATCGGCTCCGCTTCCAGAATTCGGCCCAGCGCCGCTTCTTTCTGATGATTGCCGACGACGACGAAACGCTGACGGATCGTATCGGCCGTGACGGTCTTCTGACGAATCGTGATCTCAGCCGGATTCTTCAGGTACGTTTGAGCGATCTTGCGAATCGTCGGTGGCATTGTCGCGGAAAACAGCGCGATCTGACGTTCAGCCGGAAGTTGCTGCATAATGAATTCAACACTCTCGGCGAATCCCATGCGAAGCATTTCGTCGCCTTCGTCCAGCACGATGCATTTGAGTGCATCCAACTGCAGGGAGCCGCGATTCATGTGGTCCGTGACGCGACCCGGTGTGCCGACAACGACATGCGCTCCACGTTTCAACTGTGAGAGCTGTGGCTGATAGGCCGCGCCTCCGTAGATTGCCAGGACATTCAGTCCGCTCATTTTCGCCGCGTAGCGTTCAAAGGCTGCGGCGACCTGAATGGCAAGTTCACGAGTTGGGACCAGCACCAGCACCTGCGTGCGTTTCACATTCAGATCAATGCGCTGCAGCAACGGCAGTGCGAATGCACCTGTCTTGCCGGAACCGGTCTGAGCCTGTCCGAGAACGTCGCGGCCTTCCAGCAAGTGCGGTATCGTCTGCTCCTGAATGGGTGTCGGCGTTGTGTAGCCGGACGCTTCAATCGCTTTCATCAGCGGAGCAATCAGCCCCAGCTTCTGAAAGCCATTTTCTTCAACAACTGCCGTTGCTTCAGCCGGAACCACGGAAGCCGCAGTTTTAGCGATGGCCGGAATCTTCACTTTGGTGAATTTAACGACTGGAACCTCGGTTGCTGCAACCGGGGCGACTGGAGTTGTAACCGGGGCGACTGGAACTTCAGCGACTGGAACTTCGACCGGAACCGGTACTTCGATCACGACTGGAGCCTGGACCATCTCCGGTGTTTCGGTCGATACCGAAGCCTCAACGATTTCATGATGTTGCACCATCTCGTTGCTCTGTGGGGTCTCAGTGGACGGGTTCATCGTAGTTTCTGAATTTGAATCTGTGAACGACATGCTAGTTTTCAACTTCTATAAACGGCTGCAGTTGGCAACCTGAAATCTGAATGTGATTGAGGAAATGTTGGTGCCAGCATGGCGGGCCAGTGCACGCGTTGCTCGCTCGACCCTGCACAGCCTTGTTGCCAAGGCTGACGATCAGGGAGAATTGCGGTCTCGACCAGAAGGGTCAAGTCACGCGGCTTATGTATTCGTTCGTGCCGGGCGTTTGCGACGACGTCCTGCCGGGCGCTGTTCTGAGCCGGAATTCTCCGTTGATCCTTCAACGAATAATCCATCACCGAAGTAATCCTCATTCTGTGGAGGACGCGGCCGGGCCGTGCGAGGTTCGGAAGTTGGTCGGGCAGTCATCTGAGGACGAGCCTGAGACGCCTGTGCTCGAACTGCCGGACGACGACCGCTGTCGGACGCTGCACTCTCGCTCCGGCGACTGCCAGACGTTGTTTCGGTGCGTCGACCACTTGTGTTGCCCTGGCTGGCTTGGCCAGGACTGGCGTTACCACGTCGTTCCTGACCGCGACCGGACTCGGTGCGTGCCGGTTTCTCAAAGCGACGATGAACCGAATATCCTTCGCTGCGAGCCGCCTCCCGACCACCTGTCGACTGACGGCGTTCCTGACCGTCGCCAGCGCTTCGTCCACGACCCGATGGCTGCGAACCGCGTGGAGAACCTAGTCGTCTTTGTCGCGGGCCACGTTCAGAACTGTCACTTTCCGCCGAATCCAAAGCGGCTGAGAAATCGAATCCTTCGACTTCTTCCACCGGAATCGACATCCCAATCAGCTTTTCAATACTTCGCAGCATCCGACGTTCGTCAGGATCGCAGAGAGCGATGGAAATGCCCGTTGCACCCGCTCGGCCAGAACGGCCAATGCGATGCACGTAGGTTTCTTCTTCGGTCGGCATGTCATGGATAAATACATGCGACACTCCGTCCACATCTATTCCGCGAGCCGCAATGTCGGTGGCGACCAGAATCGGAGGACTCTGACTCTTGAACTCTTCCAGAATCCGCTGACGCCTGTTCTGACTTTTGTTCGCATGAATCGCTTCTGCCCGGAACCCGGCCGCAGTCATGTGACGCACGATCCGGTCAGCACCGTGCTTGGTCCGACTGAATACAATCGCCCGGCTTGGATTGGCGCGGGTGATCAGTTCAATCAGCAGTCGAGTTTTCTGTTTCTGCGGTACAAAGCAAACACTCTGCTCGACCAATTCGGTTGTCTTCTGCTTTGGCTCGATCGAAATACTGACAGGATTGCTCAGAATCGAACCTGCGAGGTCACGAATTTCCGGCTTCATCGTCGCGGAAAACATCAACGTCTGTCGCTTAGCCGGGACGTACTTGAGGATGCGGCGAATGGCCGGAAAGAAGCCCATGTCCAGCATGCGGTCGGCTTCGTCCAGAACAAGCGTGTGGACGTCTGACAAACTA
This sequence comes from Planctomycetota bacterium, assembly GCA_031416875.1. Lineage (GTDB taxonomy): Bacteria > Planctomycetota > Planctomycetia > Planctomycetales > Planctomycetaceae > SXXK01. Next base: position 3,782 of record JANOUN010000111.1, read on the forward strand.
ATCAGCTTCTGCTGAATCAAGTCCATCAAACGGCCTGGTGTGGCCACAACAACATCGACACCCGCTCGCAAAGCACGAACCTGAGGCTGCTGGCCAACACCACCGTAAATCGTGGTGGACCGCACCGAGGCAAACGCTCCGTAACTTTTAAAGCTCTCGTGAATCTGCATCGCCAGTTCGCGTGTGCTTGCCAGAATCAAGACTTGTACCGGACGATGCCCGGAATCACGCCCAGCCCTGGAAGTGATTAAGTGATTGATGATTGGCAGTGCAAACGCTGCCGTCTTTCCAGTGCCAGTCTGAGCGATCCCGATCACATCGTGCCCTTCGAGCACGACCGGAATTGCCTGAGCCTGAATTGGAGTAGCGACCGAATAGCCCTCTTTGGAAATAGCGCGCACAATGGGCTCAGCGAGCCCGAAGTCTCTGAAATTCATTCTTTATCCTGGGGTTAGTTAAGAAACATTCCCAGGACCGAATGCAGGAGGACGCAGCTAGACAGGCGACCTCAAGAAAGATGGAACTGGCAGTCGTCCGTCGGC
>JANOUN010000112.1:0-2579 GCA_031416875.1 Planctomycetota bacterium
CTCGACCAGACCGGCGGCGAAGTTGTGGAACAGGTGATTCGTCCCACAGGTCTGGTGGATCCGGAGATTTTCGTTATTCCCGCACGAGGCCAGGTACAGCATCTGATGGAACAGGTTCGGGAGCGGGCGGCGGTCAACGAACGCGTCCTGGTCACGACGCTGACCAAACGCATGGCGGAAGACCTGACCAAGTACATGAAAGAAGAATCGATTCGCTGCGAGTGGCTGCATTCCGAATTGAATGCCGTGGAACGAGTTGAGATTCTCCGCGAACTGCGCGAAGGGAAATTCGATGCCGTGATCGGCGTGAATCTGCTCCGTGAAGGACTGGATCTGCCGGAAGTGTCGCTGGTTGCCATCCTGGACGCCGACAAGGAAGGCTTTCTGCGCAGTGAAACCAGTCTGATTCAGACGATTGGTCGATCCGCCAGAAATGTGAATTCCAAAGTGATCCTGTATGCCGACAAAGTCACGGAAAGCATGCAGAAGGCGATCGATGAAACAAACCGCCGTCGTAAACTGCAGACGGAATACAATGTAGCCAACGGGATCACGCCGGAGACGATTCGGAAAGCAATTCGCAAAGGGATTGAAGAAGAAATTCAGGCACGCCGCGTAGAACGGGAGTCTGTGGGCATTACGGCGGAATCGCAGTTCGTCACGCTGGAATTCATCCGGGAACTTGAAAGTGAAATGCTGGCTGCGGCCGAGCAACTGGATTTCGAACGTGCGGCTCAGTTAAGAGACCGCATTCACGAATTGAAGAAGAAAATGGGCCAGCCCGTCCCGAACGAAGACGATTCCGAGAGCCCCGGATTTGCATCGAAGGGCCGCCGCACGGGAAAAAAGTCCGGCAGGAAACGTCGCTGATTACCCCAATGGCACTTGGTTTACATCCGGACGCCGTCGAGTGTCGCCTTTTGCTCTGCAAAAGCGGCGTTTCTTTCGCGGAGCGAAAGACGACAATCCTGAACCAAGTGCCATCAGCTGAGTAGCCTGCGGGTTCAGTCGCTGAATTCCCCCTGAATCGTGACGATCAGCCGTCGTCGCCCGCCTTGATTGCGGTGTTCGCAAAGATAAATGCCCTGCCATGTGCCGGTCAGCAGGCGACCATTGGCAATCGGAATCGAAACAGAGGACCCGGTGAGCGTGGCTTTCACATGGGCTGGCATGTCGTCCGGACCTTCGCAGGTGTGCCGGTACGGCCAGGATTCAGGTGCCAGCCGGTCCAGCGCCATACCCAGGTCATCAGGAACATCCGGATCGGCGTTTTCATTGATGGTTAGTGACGCGGACGTGTGCTGAATAAACACGTGCATCAGCCCGATGCGGCACCGCTTCAGGGCTGAAAGATCCTGAATCACATGCTGCGTGATCAGATGACATCCGCGAGGAAACGCGGGAAGTACAATCTCGGACTGATGGCAGTTGGACATGGTCAACGGTTTCTTGAAGATGTGAATACGATTCCTTGATCGCATGGTTGAAAAAGGCGTCTGGAATTCTTCGGCATCAGGTTCTGCTCGTACTGCTAAACCGCGTTCACAATGAGATGCGGAGTTTTCTGTAGGGTGTGACAAGCGAGCAACGCGAGCGCGGGCACACCGAGGATTCAGCGGAAACGTGGTGTGCCTTCGCAGCTTGTCAGCTGCTTGTCACACCCATGCCTGGGAGGGCTTGTCGGACAAGAATGTCCAACGTACTTGAGTGGGCGTTTACGTAAGAATTTCATGCAAGACATCGCCGTGGACGTTGGTGAGGCGGCGCTGGATGCCGTTGTGGTAATAGGTCAGTCGTTCGTGGTCGATGCCCAAAAGGTGCAGGACCGTGGCATGGTAGTCGTACCAGTGGACAGGTTTCTCGACAGCCTTCCAGCCGATCTCGTCGGTTGTTCCATACGCCAAACCATGCTTTAAACCCGCACCGGCCATCCAGATCGAAAAGCCGTACATGTTATGATCACGTCCGGCCCCGATCTGATCGAGGGCCGACTGCGTGAACGGGGTGCGTCCGAATTCCGTCGTACACAGCACCAGCGTATCTTCGAGCATTCCGCGCTGACGGAGGTCTCGCAGCAGGGCAGCGACCGGTTGATCCAGCCGAGCGGCTTCGCGGGTGTGGTTTTCCTTCACGTCTTCGTGACCGTCCCAGTTAATCCGCGGCGATCCGAATGAACCGCCCGAAAAGAGTTGCACAAACCGTACGCCTTTTTCCAGCAGGCGACGTGTGAGCAGACAGCGGCTGCCGAAGTCGGCGGTGGCTTCGTTGTTCAGTCCGTACATCTCCCGCGTCGCGGCCGTTTCCTGATTGAGTTCTGTAACCAGAGGTACAGCAAGTTGCATTTTTGCCGCCAGTTCATAACTGCGCATCCGAGCCAGGAGCGCATCTTCAGCGCCCACAGCTTCCAGGTGTGCGCGGTTAATCTGAGTCAGCAAATCGCGGCTGGCGAGTTCATGTGCGGCGGAGAGGTCGCGTGGCGGAAACAGGTCGTGGATGGCAGGGCCTTTCGTCTGAAATGCCACCCCCTGATGCAGAGCGGGCAGAAAGCCATTGGACCAGTTGATCGTCCCGCCGGCGGG
>JANOUN010000113.1:0-1933 GCA_031416875.1 Planctomycetota bacterium
GTCTCACACAAAGACGCGCAGAAAGCTGTACCTGAAACTTGGGATCGATGTCGACAAAATCAAATCATGCATCCAAAACCTCTAACCCCCAAAACCAGCGTTTTAACAGCCCAAAACAACAAACTGGCGCTGTCCAATTAAGATAAGATCTCCTTACTTTAACAAGACAATACTGCGTTATCTTAGTGGGAGGCGGGCAAATGTCAGACTGGCAGTTCTATGGGCGATCCACGGAACTTGATGCACTCACGGGCATTTTGAACCGCCGTCGCTGGTTTTTTGCCAAGATTACCGGCCGCCGGCGCATCGGGAAGACCACGCTTATTCAAAGAGCGATCGTCGCTCGGGGTTCAACACCGTTGGTCTATGTTCAAATCCCTGATTCTGGCGACGCAGGAGTTTTGTCCACCTTTGTTGATGCTTTGGATACGTTTGGAATCCCCGCCGAGCAGTTTCCCATGCCTGGTTCACTCAGCGATATGGCTGGGACAATTGAAACGTTGGTCCGGGCCGGGATTGTGGTCATCCTTGACGAGTTTCAGTATTTCGTCCGTGCTCCGCTGTCCGAATTCTGTTCCTACCTGCAGGCATCCGTGGATCGTCTCGCTGCCGAGCCAAACCGGGAAAGTGGCGGTCTGATCGTGCTCTGATCGATCCACACCGAAATGTCAGCTTTGCTGGATGACCGCACAGCCCCGCTGTACAACCGAGTCACCGATGTGCTGGACCTGGTTCATTGGGACATCGGTTCCGTAATGGCGGTGCTGAGAGATCACACGGATGCGGCACCGGAACGGCTGTTGAGCCTCTGGACTTTGTTCGAAGGTGTCCCCAAGTTTTACCGTGATTGCTGGGAACAGGGAGTCATCGACAAGTCGCCGGAGGAAGTCCTGCAGAAGCTGTTTTTTGGAAGTTCTTCGCCTCTGCGAACCGAAGCCGATAACTGGTTCCTTCGTGAGCTGCGCGGACGCTACGACACCGTGCTGAAATTTGTGGCTCGCCACCCCGGCAGCAGCCATGGCGACCTGGTGGAAGCGATACGTCAGGCCAGTGGCGACAGCACCAGTCAGATCGGCGGTTATCTGCAAACACTCAGTGATCGCTATCACCTGATCGAATCCAGGTTACCGATCTTTGCAAAGCTAACCGCCCGCCGCCGTCGTTACTACCTGAGCGATAATTTTCTGGAATCGTGGCTCGCCGCAATTGCTCCTTCCGTTGCTGCCCGAGAGTTTCGACCTTTGCCTCAATTAATCGCCGAAGCGACCGAACGCCTTCAAACTGTCGAAGGCAAGGGGCTCGAAAAACTGGCCGGGCAACTTTACGAAGAACGCAGCCGTAAAGGGATCGGTGATTTTCCGCTCACCAGCCGCATTCTTGGCTATTGGGACAGGAACGACACCGAAATCGACCTTGTCGCGGTGAACGAAACCGAGCGTCGTCTGCGTTTCGGTACCTGCAAACGATCATCGGGCAAGTTGATTGCCGATATCAACATTTTCAAAGGCCACATCGACCGTTTTCTTGAGACGTTTCGAGAGTATCAGACCTGGCAGATTGACCGCGTCGCCATTGCTCCACGTTTGGAACCTGAACAACGCCGGATTCTGGAGCGACACGACATCATTCCACAGGATCTCGTAAATCTCACGGACGGGCTGGCATGAGATTGAGCAGCCCAAAATTCCGTCATACAGCGTGCTGTCGGTATCACCTTGCTTCTCGACAACTTCTGGATGGCCCTGGCAATCCCGCATTATTGGGTAAATTGCTGAGTTCGTGCCCCAACGGGGCAACATGTGAAAGCCTGGGGCAACGCCCCAGGAATTGGTCGATAAGTGTTCAAAGCCCCAACGGGGCGAAATGAATGCGGTCACATTTCGCCCCGTTGGGGCTTCGTCGATTTATGTTCGATGACCAGGGGCGTTGCCCC
>JANOUN010000114.1:0-2696 GCA_031416875.1 Planctomycetota bacterium
GCCAGACGAATCTCATGCTGCTGGCCATCGATGCGGATACTCTCGGCGAAGCACTGAAGTGGGAGCCGTCGCGCGGCGGAGACTTGTTTCCGCACCTGTACGGCCCGCTGCCGATCTCGGCAGTCGCGTCGGCCGGGGATCTGGCGATGGCGCCGGACGGCACGAACGACGACTGTTGGCTCGTGCCTGACGAATAGACCTCACGCGGTTGAAATTGACAGTAACCCGAAGTGTCAGCGAGGGCTGGAACTCCCCATTCCTCGCTGACGCTTCGGGTTACTTGACCCAAGTCGAAAATGTTTCATTTTGGGCCGCGTGAAGTATGACAAACTTCGTCAATCTGCCACCGTAATCCCAATCGATTCGATCGCTGCGTGGCCTGACTTGCGGAATGGCCTTGGCATGGGCTGAGCGTGACCGTGTTCGTCAATCGTGCGACAGCGGAACGTGTACTCACCCGCGGGCAAGCCGGGCATGATGGCGGCCCAATGTGCGTTAGTAAGTCGCATGGGCCAAATCTGCGGAATACCGGCGGCATCGAAACCATGCGTTTGCGGCGGGATCTTCCCGTCGCCCAGGGCCGCCCAGTTCTGCGGAGCGGGCAGCAATTCTGCATCGACCCACGGTGCGGTTGTGAAATAAGGATCGTTCTCCGGTCGCTCAATTGAGTTCGATTCGATCGACACCTGGACTTTCGACAGCCCTGAAATACCCACCTGAGCGTAGCCCGAAACAGCGCTCGCTTCACCCGCCTTCACTTCTCCTGGGATTGTGATTGTGGCGGCGAACGTCTTTAACGGGCTGTCCACATCGTTGTTCTGTTCCGCATAGGTGTCATTCGCATGAGCCAGATTAGTCAGCATGACGTGGGACAGCCATTTGATGGATTTGAAACCGTATGCTTCCGGTACAACGATGCGCACCGGACCACCACGTTCGGAATCCAGCCACTCACCATTCAGCTTGTAACACAGAATCACGGGCGGCAGATCGAACGGATCTGCCAGCACTCTCCCGATCGGCAGCGAGCTGCGAAACATCTGCGCGGGATCGTCATGGTGATAGCCGTAATAGAAAATGCGCCGCAGATCTTCGCGCGGTTTCGTCAGCCAGATGACTTCACGCAGCGGCACTCCTTCCCACAATCCCATGCCGAGCGGGCAACCCAGATTCAGGCACGTCATGACCTTCGGAAATCGCACGGCATGAGTTTCACCGAGCTTCAGCAAAGCTGCGAAATCGAGCGCCGTTCCATCGGCCTTCGTCAGCGGTTTGCCGATCTTCGCCGGATTGTCGGGGTCAGAGATCACTTCCAGCCGCCACGTTTCGCGTGTCAGCCCTGCTTCAGCTTTCTTTTCGTCCGACAACGAATGCGGCAGCGGCTTGCCTCGTGACACGTCACGAAAATCATTTGCCGGAGTAAAATACGGATCAGGCCGGACCCCACCTTTGTCCGGCTTGACATGATTCTTCGCCGCAGCCTGGGCCGACTCGTCCGCCACGGCATTCACCGTGAGCTGCGATGCCGCAAGTCCCAGCGCACCGGCACGCAGGAAAAACCTGCGCGTGAGGTCGTCATGCTCGGAGAAAAAATCGGGGTGATTCATCACTGGCCCTCGATACGGTTCGGGTGGCAAATAGGCTGCAAGGTCGTCATTCTTCGTTGGTGATTATGGTCGAATCGGAATGCCGAGAACAGCGTGTTCACGATCATGGCTGGCGGCTCTCCAGATTGCACGATAACTTATATCGCGCGCGGCTGAGGATGGCACATTCGTTATAAATGGCACATTCGTTTAACCGCGTGGGCAACGCCCCGCGCTTCGTATTTCAAATTTCAAATCTCAAATACGAAATCTCAAATAGAACGAGCGCGGCCCGCTGGGCACGCGGTTAAACGATTTAATGCAACGGCGGGCGGTATCAAAATAGAATCCCCATGCAGCGAATACCAGAACCGGAACTTATGACTGACGCCGCACAATGTCAGGCCTATGCGTCAGCAGATTTTGGAGTGTCCAATCAGGCGTTTGTCGAAATCGTCCGGGAACTCATGCCCAGGGAGGCGGCGCAGATTCTGGACCTGGGCTGCGGGCCGGGGGATGTGATGATTCGTCTGGCACGCACATGTCCATCGCTGAAGATCACAGCCGTCGATGGTTCACCGGCCATGATTCAACTGGCACAGACGGCCATCGAAGAAAGCGGTTTGTCGATGACAATCACTGCCTTGCAGGGCTATGTGCCAGGACTGCCATTGCCAGTCGGCCATTTCGATGCCGTGCTGTCCAAAGACTTCCTGCATCATCTGCCGGACCCCATGTCGCTGTGGCACGAAGTTCGGCGACTCATCAAGCCGGGCGGCTTCATCTGCGTGATGGATCTGCGGCGCCCGGATTCCCATCAAGCCGCCCAGGAGATCGTTGATGCGGTCGCTGCAGACGAAGCGGAAGTCCTGAGAATCGACTTCTATAATTCCCTGCTCGCCGCATTTACGCCGGAGGAAATTCGCGAACAGTTGAACGCCGCCGCACTGAATCTGGACGTGACAATGTCGGGCGACCGCCACATGCTGATCCAGGGCCATGCGTCGTAGCTTGGACATTCCTGTCCGAGGCTGCACCAAACAGCTTCCCATTGGCAATCAGTTCGGTCAGGCGGCCCTGATTGCGGAACGGCTCTCGCGTCACCGTCGG
>JANOUN010000115.1:0-1932 GCA_031416875.1 Planctomycetota bacterium
GATGTGAACCCCAAGGACTCGATCTGTGACCTCGTCGGCAAGAACTTTGACGAAGCCGTCCGTGTGGCCCGCCGCACGGGCGCGGCCGTTCGCGGCGAAATTGAAACGGCCGGATCTGTACTTAACTCCGGCCTGCCTGAGAGCGTCCTCATTGGCGCCCGTGGAGGCAATTTCAGGTTGTGTGTAAATCACAGCCGGAATTGTGCCGTAGTTGATGTGACTGTGACCTGTCACCATCCTTTCGATACAGGCAATGCCTTCTTCTTCGGCCTTGTGAGCCAGCATGGCGCCACCGATCACGTCACCCACAGCGTAGACTCCCGTTGCGGTCGTCTGGTAACCGGCGTTGACCTGGATGAAGCCACGTTTGTCAGTCTGAACGCCAGCATCTGCCAGACCCAGATTGTCAGTGCAGGGCTTGCGCCCCACAGCGATGAGGACTCGATCGCACGTAATGGGTTCCGCACCTTCCATCTGAATTGTGCACGTCTTCCCGGACGCCGTGACAGATGTGACTTTTGTGCCCAGCCTGAAAATCAATCCCTGTTTTTCGAAGATTTTCTTGGCTTCCGTTGCCACCTGTTCATCGACGCCTGGCAGAATGCGAGGCAGATATTCCAGCACCGTGACCTGCGATCCCAACCGACGCCAGACAGTCCCCAGTTCCAGCCCGATCACGCCTGCGCCGATGACGACCAGGTGCTTTGGCACTTCCGGCCATGCGATCGCCTCGGTGCTGGTGCCGATCCGATCGCCGTCCGGCTGGATGCCGGGAAGTGAAGCCGAAACGCTGCCAGTGGCGATCAGAATTTTCTTTCCGGTCAATGTTGTCGGCGCATCGCCGGTCACTTCCACAATACCATTGCCCTTCAGCTTTCCGTGGCCAAAGAAGCGTGAGATCTTATTCTTCTTCAGCAGGCCCTGGATGCCGCCATCAAGCGTACTCACCACGCCATCTTTGTGTTTCATCATCTGCGCGATATCAAGCGACACGCCCTGCACGACAAGGCCACGTTCAGCAAAGTGCTTCTGAGACTGTTCATACAGCTCGCTGGTTTCGAGCAGCGCCTTGCTGGGAATACAACCGACTCGCAGGCACGTTCCCCCGAGCTGCTTCTCACGTTCCACGACTGCAACTTTCATCCCAAGCTGCGACGCACGAATTGCTGCGACATAACCGCCAGGACCAGCACCCACGACAACCAGATCAAACGCTTCAGACATTTTGGAGAGAACCTGAATCAGTGACAGCACACGAGGTTGAGAAAAATCGTTTAACGGCGAGCCGCAGGCGTTGGCGCACTTGACAATTCGGATACGTCTCGCCAACGCCTGCGGCTCGCCGTTAAACTGTGGTGTGTTTCGCTCCGCTGCACACACCCTACTGTAAACAAAGACGCGGACCATTGATTTCCGTCACACTTCCAGAATCAATCGAGTAGGATCTTCAATCAGATCCTTCACGAGCTTCAGGAACGATACGGCTTCGCGGCCATCCACAACGCGATGATCGTATGTCAGGGCAAGATACATCATCGGGCGAATCACAACCTGGCCATTGACGGCCACCGGTCGATCGAAGATGCCGTGCATTCCCAGCACACCGCTTTGAGGCGGATTCACGATCGGTGTGGACAGCAGCGAGCCATACACGCCGCCATTCGTAATTGTGAACGTGCCGCCTTCGAGTTCTTCCAGAGTGATCTGGTTGTTCTTCGCCCGGCCAGCCAGTTCAACGATCGCCAGTTCGATGTCGGCAAAGCTCATGTTTTCCGCATTTCGCAGCACGGGAACGACCAGTCCCTTGCCTCCGCCAATCGCAATACCCACGTCACAGTAGTTGAAGTAAGTCAGTTCGCGCCCGTGCATCTGAGCATTTAACAGCGTATACTGCTGCAGCCCTGAAACGACAGCGCGGACAAAGAACGACAT
>JANOUN010000116.1:0-2520 GCA_031416875.1 Planctomycetota bacterium
CGTCATTGTCGCAATATGGGCTTCGGGCTCAATCATCGAAATCTGAAGCTGGGCTGCATCGTCGGATTCGATGACAAGCGACGCGATGTCTTCTGAACATTCGAAACACCGAAAGGCGGTGCCAAGGAGTGAGAATCGTAAGTGATTGTCAGCTGCAGGGAGCCGGTCAAAACGCAGCGACCTGTGTTTGCCGGACGTCGTGACAGGTGATGCGGACATCTTTGCAAGCGACAGCGTCCAGTCTCGAAACACATCAGCGTATGGCTCCTGGGCAAGTTCCTCCATTCTGCAATCGAGTGCAGCCTGCGAACTCAGGAATTGCCGAAGTGTCTCTGGAGTGGAAAACCATCGCCCGAGAAACAATGTCGCGGCTCCGCGACTTCCGCTGCGACGCTCGTCCAGACTCAGCACATCTTCAGCCGCCACGATCGGACTGTCGGCGGGGTTTGCAAAGAAGTCATCCACCTTTCGCTGGAAGTTTTCAGACATCTCAGCAACGCCTGCGTCCGAATCGCTGCACTGCAATTCGAGGAAATGTGCAACAGCCTCGCTCAGCCACGACGGAATCTGCGGTCGAGCATGCTGGCTGCCGAATTCTGCGGCTTCACTGGATTCAGTCGACTCAGCGGCCTGAATCGAAGATACTGCGGCATGGGTTGTTTCGTGGGTCAGCAATGCAGCCAGTTCGTCGGTCGGCAGCCTGAAAATATTCGAATCAATATAAACAATATCGCCACAGAAGTCTGAATCGCTCAGGAAATCGGCTTCACGAATACAGCCATAAATCGGAGAACGGCCAGATCCGTTTCGGCTGCGGCGATCGAGATCCGTGACGACGATTGACAGTTTCTGATCGTGGTCCACATCACGAATTGCCCCGATCCATGCGTCCACCAGAGGCAGGGCTCGCAATTCTGCCGCGGAGATCAGGAGATTTGACCAGTCGGTGTTTTTTCCGGAAGTGGTGCGTCGCGGCAGACGTTGATCGACATAGACTCGGACCCGCGAACTCTCGCCGATGAACGGACACTCGGTCGGCTCATGGACAGTTCCAGTGTCAACAAAATGCGGCGTGAGAAAGACGCGAGCTGGCGATTTGTCTGATCCATCTTTGGAAATCAGTGTGACGGGCAGGACTCGTTCAGCCTGCACGCTCCGACTTAATGGGGCAGAAATGCTCCGCACATTTGTCCAACGACCGATGTCGTTGATGGAGCAGCGAAAGACTGGCAGCGATTCGTCCCGCACGGGATCCATGCTGCGGACGGCCACTGAAAGTGCATGGCGATGACCGGTTAAATCAAGACTGCCCACGACGATGCGCGTGCCACGCGACAGGTTTCTGAGAACTGCTCGCGCAGGCCGCCGGGAAGGATCCCGGAGCGACGGTGACTGACGCAGATCGGACTCGGTCTTCCAGAGGGATACATCTGCCATGCGGCTGTCAGGTAGTTTCGGCCATCGAAGTCCTGTTTCGGATCGCCCCTGCGAAATCGCCAGCAGTATCGCGACCGCAAGGAATGTGGTTCCCAACAGAAAATCACCGGTATGCCGCCCCATGAAGCACCCCGCCCCTGGCGGCAACCGGTTTACGTCAAAGAATCGCCACGCATTCTGCCACCCGGAGAAGTTATCGACGGAATATTCGGAAGAATTGATGCAATCTGCCTGGATGATGACGACGAAATTTCGTTAAATTAAAACGCACGACGTTAGAACGAGGCCTAGTGCTCCGTCACTGATGGATTGAGGGGTGGCCGGGGTTGGAGGGCGCTAGCCCGAAAACCCGGGGCTTCCTTCGCTCCGCTCAGTCCAGCCCCGGCCACCCGATCCATTAAAGCACGAGTGACAGATCACTAGAACCTCCCAGGGGCTCGGGGATGCGCAAAACCGAGTGTTCGCATCCGAAATCTGCAGTGTCAGACTTTGAGGGGTTCAGCGGCTTCAACGACAAGATCCGGTAACTTGACGGCGGCTCTTAACTTCTGACAGTTTTTACAGGGATTTCCTTTTCCGGTTATCCGAGAACGACTGTAGACTACTCGGCGCGGAGCATCGTGCGCAACGAGTTGGGTGCAAAATGTGTCCGACAGATGGTTCGCAATGTAGAACCTGAAGGAGAATTTTTATGCGGCATTTGGCTGGTTCTTTTTGTTCACTCGGACTTGGCCTGTCGGCTCTCTGTCATGCCGTAATGGCGGATTCAAATCCGCAGCAGCCTGAAACAGACGCCTTCGTCTTTCGCACTGTTCACAGTGCAGACAGTCACTTCGCGGTTGCGATCAAGTCGCTGCGTCAGCCAAAATCGATTAATCGACACATCGTGCTCGTCGATACGTCTGCCAGCCAGACGGGAATATTTCGCGACAACAGTCTGCAGGTGTTGAAGTCGCTCGCGAGCGTCATGCCGCAGGACCATCGGATTCTGGTCGTTGCCGTCGACTCCACATTCGAAGCGATGTCAGCGGAATTCGTCGCACCGGGTTCGACCGATTTTGACGCGGCAATTCAGAAACTGTC
>JANOUN010000117.1:0-6244 GCA_031416875.1 Planctomycetota bacterium
GGCCGCTGGTCTTGCCGCTGGTGGCGGAGATCCTGATGGCACTGCACCGGTTGCCGGTGCGGCGGGTCGAGCGGCAGGCGGACGGGGAGCTGCCGGACGCGGGGCCACCGCAGGCGCTGAGGATGACGCTCCGCTTCCCTCTTCCGTCGCAGGACGTGGTCGTGCTTTGGGAGCCGCCGTTCTCTCGGCGGCACCCGTTCCGGGTGCCGCTGGTGCAGGCGATTTTGTTCGCGGAGTGTCCGCAGGACTTGCCGCGCGAGTTGCGGCGGAAGCTGCTGCGGGCCGAGCCGCAGCCTTTTGCCTCGGCGCGGAGCCAACCGCTGCAAGTCCCGAAAAATCCAGACCGGGTGCTGGCGCATCACTGGCTTCCGGAAACATCGCCGCAGGGCTGCCCATTGCCAGCGATGAAAACTTTGGCGCCTTTTCAGAGCCTGGAATTTTGGGCCGTCTGCTCGGCCGCCGCATTAAGAAGAACATTCCTCCGGCGATCCCGAGCGACAGACACGTAATCAATGCCCCCAACAGCAAACCGCTGCCGCCGGAATCTGCGGGCTCTGTCACGGCTGCCGCGGCACTCGCCACAGCGGTTCCCGGCGTCGCGTCGTCAACAATTTCAGGTGCTGCGATCGTTTCTTCAGCACCTGACGGGCGTTCGAGAGGAACCGGTGCGTTACCTTTATCAGTTTGCAGATCCTGATACAGACGATCAAACTTCGCGAAAGAAGCGTCATCCAGGTCCCGGTACACCTGCACAAAACTCGTAATCTCCGCTAATGCGGAATTCAGCTGCTTGTCACTCTCCGGAGCGTTCGTTTTCGCATAACGACGGCGACTGTTGGTCAGCTGATAACGAGCATCAACAAATCGTTCCCGCATTTCCGGTGTCGGAGTGCGCTGCAATGACTGCTGCAACTTGCGCGTCATCAATGACCAGCCCCAGACGTGTCCGGCTTTACCGTCCGGCGTCTTGATTCCCTGAATCGCGTCCAGCAGTTTCGTCGGCTCACTTTCCGAGCCCCAGTCACTCAGCACATGAGCCACTTCAAACTGAGCATCCAGCGCGTTCGGATTCGTTTTCAGGATTTCGTCACACAGGCGGAAGGCTTCATCAAACTGCTTCTGCTGGCGTCGGCAGCGAGCCAGCCGCAATTGCACGGCCGTCCGATTCCCCTCAGCCGCCAGGCCACCGGTGATGATTTCGTTATACGCGTCGGCAGCCTTGGCATAGTAGGCCGCAGATGCGATCGGATCGGTCGCAACGCCCTGCCCAAGCCCAAAGTATGTTTCACCGATCCACAGCAACGAGTTGTAGTCCGACTTGTTTCGCGATTCGTAGACTTTCTGCAGAAACTTTTCGAACGAATCACGGGTCTGTGCCAGGCGTTCGTTGTCGCCCGACAGTTTCAATCGCTTGAGTTCTTCCTGCAATTCCAGACCCAGTTGAGTGTACACCGCCAGGATATCCTGACCACCGACGTTCTCCAGTTGCGTCATCACACCGAGAGCCAGATCGATCTGCTGAGTCCCCACGTAAGCACGCAGGAGCAGTCGATACGTCAGTCCCGCAAACGACTTGCTCTGAATTCCATCCTGGGGCCTCGCTTCGCCATCAGCAATTTTGATGGCGGCCGCGACGGAATTTGCGTCGCCGACTGTCAGGCGTCCGATCGTTCCCTGGAAGTCTCCGTCCAGATTCATAATGCTGGCAAGTGAAACTTCTGCTGCGACGACTTCGTCGGACGGTTTGACATCGGGCCCGACTTTGTCACGCGCGATTTGAATTCCCTGAGTCAACAAATTGCGTGCTTCGGATTTCCATGTCTGCATTTCCGCTGGAGGCGTATTTGTGCCCTCGGAATCTTCTGCCGCGGCGGCAGCCTTCTGCGTCCAGGCTGCCCAGTACGACTGTCCGGCACTCATCCGAGCCGAAGCATACTGAGGATCGGTATCGGGAACTTCCAGATACCATTTTGCGGCCTCCAGCGGTTCGTTCATGGTGCGGTAGACGGTCGCGAGTCGCATCCGGGCTTCTCCACCGCGGCTGGACTGAGGATAGAGTTCCAGAATCTTCTGACACACGTCCTTCAAAGCCCGGGTTTCAAAATCACGATCTCGGCCAGGCGCCATGTTCCATGCCGAAACCGCCGCAGCCATCGCAATCTCTGTCGCATTCAACGCGGTGTCCGGATCCGCTGCGCGATCATGAATCATGCAGTGCCGCGCCAGAATCATGGAGTCGAGCGGGCGGCCCAGCTTCAGCATCACAAAACTTTGCAGATACCGCGCCTGAGCCACGGCTTTCACGTCACTGTCGGAGTCCCGCAGGTGCAACGCCATTTGCAGCAATCGACCGACTTCGTGGAGATGCGATTCAAGGGCGGCCTTCTTCTGAGCCCGCGCATTCTCATCGGCCGCAGCGGTGACATCGTCGCTCAACGCCTGAATCTGAGCGATCATGTTACGGGCCCGTTCAAAGGCGGTGGCGAAATCTTTCGGTTCTTTGTCCTTGTCGCCCAGGGCGGCCTTAATACGCCGACTCATCGCGCTCGCTGGTTCACGGAACGGTCCCTGATACCGCCCAACTGTTGTCGCATCATTCAGAGCGACGCGCAGTGTTGCCTCCCGGTCGTTTTCAGAAATCTCACGTGCGGCGCCCAGTTTTTCCGCCGCAATGGCGCGCTCCCACAGAATCCCGAGTCCATAGGGCGTTGACATCTTTGCCTTATTCGCCTGCAGCCAGATCGTCGCTTCCTGCACCACAAGCTGATGGTCATTTCGCTGCGGATCATTCAGGCAGATCAGACGGTAATGCAATGCGATGCCTTTGAGCATTTCGACGGATTCGCTTTCCGACGTATGCCCCAGCATCTCATTATAGATCCCCAGCGCGCGGCTGAGGTCATCCTGTTCCTGATAGCACTTACCCATCATCAGGCGGGCATGAAGACCGATCTGATTGGTGCGATATCGCGTGTGAAGTTCTTCGTACAGATTGGCCGCGTTGATGAGCGTGTTTTTGCGTTCTTCGGTACCCTTATCAAACGTCTGACCACGTTCATAGGTGCAGCGAATCAGATTGAACCAGGCTCTCAGATACTTCGCTTCGACGTCCTGCCTGGCGTTATACTGATCTTCGTCCTTTGTCCTGTCGAGGAAGTTCGGGAAGGCATCGAAGGCAGCTTTGTATTGATCGTTCGCCGTCTGATAAATCACTTGACCTTCATCAATCAGCTTGCGTGCGGCCAGCTGATATTCCGTACGTTTTTCAGGTGACTCGGCACCTTCCATCTGCCAGATCAGGGTGCGGGCGCGTTCCAGCAGGAGTTCACCGAGCATCGAATTTGCAAACGCCGCCTGCGGATGATCACGGTGAGCACTCGTGAATTTTTGCAGAGCCTCTTTCGCCTGCTGCAGGTACAAATCACGATCTTCAGGGACGCGCGACGATGCGCCCATCGCCTGTAAGGTCTTCGCACGCTCCAGATCAATCAGATCGCGAATCGCTGCGGACAGTTCGGACCGTTGCTGAGCAACGTCCAGGAACTCCAGAGCCGTATCAAAATACTGTCGCTCGCGCAGACCTTCCACGAATTCCAGGACAGGCTCTTCGGCAATTGCAACGCCGGAATTCACCAGCCACAACCCCGCGATCAATCCAGTACAGACGACGCCAGAGGCCGCACTCATCCTGCCAGCAAGTTGAACGCTCGCACGGGAAAAGCGTTGGGGAAGCGTGGTCAGTATTTGTAAACTGTCCATGCAGAATCCTTTGTCGAACAGAATTCGACGTTGTCAGAAAAGGAATGCCGAAAGGAAACGCTCACCAGAGTGATCGAGCGCCGAATAACAGCATATTGGCAAATTGACGTGCCTGCAACAATTGAGTTGATGAGTTGAATCCGGAGATCCTGCACAGGCAGGTTTTTTTTGCCCGAAAGAACCTTGCCGCGGTACTGTGTCGAGCGACTCAACAACACCCAATTGAAGGCCCGTCGGACACATGGCAATCAGGGCAAGATAAAGCCTCGCTCTAAATTCCAGGCCAGCTGATTCATCTATTCACCCACCGACTCAGAAAACTTGAAGTAGTCCAGCTTCACCAACTGCATGACGGTACCGGCGTTGCGTGACGTCGGGCGAGGAAATCCGTAGGCAATCACACCTCCGGATGACAGTTCTCCAATATAAATGACGCCCCAGGACGGCTGGACACCGCCAGTTGTCCGCAAATTCGCAGTTCCCGTCACGATCGCATATTTTGGCTCGGGCGTCTTCACCGAAGTTTGAAAATCCGCAGCCACGTTGTGCAGGTAACTGTATCCGAACTTGCCTGTTTGCGTGTTGATCGCCGATCCGGTCAACACACCTGTCAGATGATTCAGGACGAACACGCCTTCAAGTTCGCCACCCTCAAACAGTTGCACGGTGATCATGGTGAATTTGTCATTTCCATTGGGGGCGTCTGCCTTGATTTCGGGTTGCGGCCAGAAGTATGCCGCCGCTCCCATGACAAAAACCCCTGCTGCAAACATCATTGTCGAACGCAGAATGTGACTTTTCATAACCTCGCCTTTGCGTTTTGATCGATATCCCGGCATCCGAACAGTGACGATGCCCCCCGGAATCATCATACTCTTGCGATGGCCGGACGACCAGACTGGCGGCGAGTGATCTTGTCAGGGCTTGCCTGCATTTTGACTTTCCGTCACTATTCCTTTCCAATTCCACGTAAGTCACAGCTGACAGACCATGCCTTCCAAAACGAAAAAGACCGAAACCTGTATCTGGTCGTCGATCCGCGAACGCGCGTCTGAACGGGCCGCCTCGGAACCGATGCTCGCCAGTTTTCTGCATGCTACGATTCTCAACCACGAACGCTTCGAAGACGCCGTGAGCTATCACCTTGCCGGCAAGCTGGCGTCCAGCACGTTGTCAGCCATGCAACTGCGTGAAATCATGCTGGACGCGATGACCAAAGACCCATCGATCGCCGACGCAATTTGTGCCGACATTCGCGCCGTCCGGGAACGCGACCCCGCGGTGAAGTGCAGCCTTGTGCCGCTGTTGTTCCTGAAAGGTGTTCATGCCCTCATCGGTTATCGCATCGCCCACTGGTTATGGAGCGAAGGACGTGAATTGCTGGCGTTGTATCTGCAGAACAGAATGTCAGAAGCATTCGGCGTCGATATCCATCCGGCAGCCAGAATCGGACGCGGGATTCTGATGGACCATGCCACGTCAATCGTGATCGGCGAGACAGCCGTCATTGAAGACGATGTCTCGCTGCTGCATGAAGTCACTTTGGGCGGCACAGGAAAATCCTCGGGTGATCGTCATCCCAAGGTCCGTCGCGGAGTCCTGATCGGTGCCGGCGCAAAAATTCTGGGCAACGTGGAAATCGGCGAAGGCGCGAAAGTCGGAGCTGGCAGCGTCGTTCTGAAAAACGTCGCTCCGCATTGCACTGTCGCAGGTGTCCCGGCCGTCGTGGTCGGACGGCCTTGCTCAGAAAGCCCGTCGCTCGACATGGATCATGAAATCACGGCCGGCGATTCGATCTAACGTCCGTTCATCCTTCATTTTTCATCCTTCATTTTTCATCCTTCTGCCTTCATCCTTCTGCCTTTCAAACATGCCCATCGACCTGTTGACATTCCCTCACTGGAAAGCGGAACATCTCGGCCTGCCGATGCCCGATTCGCCACATGCCGTTTCGGTGGCGCTGCCATGGTGGGAACATAACATCAAATATGAAGAAGGGGATGCCGAGGTCGTCAACCGTTTGCAGGCTGCGTACCCCCGATTTTGTCTGCATCCTTATGTACGGCGTTTGTGCCACGACATCTTTGGTGCTCCGAACGCGGGACTGATTTTCCCCAGCACCGCGGCAGCTCAGCGAGCTGTTGACTACGTCGTCTGGCGCGGCGGACGGAGTGCTCGACTTGTGGCTCTTGCAAATCAAACGGCCTGTGGTGTCGCGATTGATCCCGAGGAGTTCTCACGACTGCGCGAGTATTGGCAACATGCCGGTGAAGTCCTGACCTCGCGTTCGGCAGAGCTGATTTTGAACGATCAGACTGTGGAAAGTTCTGAAACTCTGGCGCGTCGAACTGTCCGCGAGAGATTGCGCGATTTCAGAAGAAACCGCGATGCCGAAATCTGGCTTTATCCCTGCGGTATGGCAGCGATCGCAGCCGTATGGCGTGCCCTGCGTCAGTATGACTCGACAAGTCCGAGCGTGCAGTTT
>JANOUN010000118.1:0-11250 GCA_031416875.1 Planctomycetota bacterium
CAACTCCCGGACATACCGCAATACCGACGCCAATCAGCGCCAACTGCTAAATCACAGCAAATCCGCTGATCCACGATCACGAGCTTTGTAAATTGTGCTAAGACTTGTAACTTTTTCCGGGTAAAGATGAGCCCGGCAGGCTGGACCTACTGTAGGTCTGACCGATAGTACGCCGGATCGCCGCAAGTTGCCAATGTGAGTGAACCCGTGACGAAGTTCGTGACGTTTTCTATACTTCGCACTTTCTGTTGCCAATCCACTCAAGCCTTTGCAAGTACAGGTTTCATGAAAGCCATTCGCCTCGAAGAACCAAAGAACTTTCAATATGTCGATGTCGCCGATCCGGGACAGCCGGGGCCGGGACAGGTTCTCGTACGAACACATCGCATGGGCGTCTGCGGCACTGACCTCAGCGGCTGGCTTGGTAAATTTCCATTCTTTCGCTATCCCCGGATTCCAGGCCATGAACTGGGAGTCGAAGTGCTGGAGGTCGGCGATGGCGTGACGAACGTCGCTCCTGGTGATCGCTGCAGTGTGGAGCCCTATATGAACTGCGGCAAATGTTTTGCGTGCCGGCGTGGCCAGGGAAACTGCTGCTGCACTTTGAATGTGATCGGGGTGATGATCGACGGCGGACTGTGCGAACGCTTTCTGATTCGAGCGGACAAACTGCATCCGTCGCAGAAGTTGACGTATGAGCAACTGGCGTTGGTGGAAACGCTGGCGATTGGTTGTCACGCGACGGATCGCGGAGCCTCACAGAAGGGCGATCATGTCCTGATCATCGGGGCAGGGCCGATCGGCCTGGCGACACTGGAGTTCACGCGACTCACCGGTGCGACCGTCACGGTCATGGACATGGTGCCGTCACGGCTGGAATTCTGTCAGAAGAATTATGGAATCCAACACACCATTCAGTTCAAAGGGGATGGCAGTGAACTGGAGCAGATGCAGGCCATCACGAACGGTGACATGTATCCTGTCGTCACGGATGCGACCGGCAACAAGCATTCGATGGCTTCTGCAATGAAGTATGTGGCGCACACCGGATCGCTGGTCTATGTGGGCATTACGACGGAAGAAATCACATTCGCACACACGACGCTGCATCGCCCGGAGATGACGCTGAAAGCATCACGGAATGCGCTGCCATCGGATTTCAGTCGCATCATTCGCCTGATTGAAGACGGCACAATCAATACCACGCCCTGGATTACGCATCGCACGCCGTTCCAAAACATGGTGGCGGACTTTGAATCCTTCACTCGTCCCGAAACGGGCGTCCTGAAAGCCATCGTGGATGTCTCCGTGGCGTGATAGTTCAGCAGTCACGTCTGCGTTTGGCGAGCGGTGCGGCGTCAATATGTAGCTTGGACATTCATGTCCGAGTTCCTGACCGTGCACCGTCGCATTGACGAACGCCCGTCAACGCACCATAACCTTCGCACGGCAGTGTTTTATGGTCGTGCGACGGACATGAATGTCCATCCTACACCGCCTCATTGGCAATTCGCATGACATTGCCGCCGATGATCTTGCGGATCTCGTCGTCCGTATATCCTCGCTGGACGAGCCCGACGGTAAACAGTGGCCAATTCGTCCATGCGAGGCTGCTGGTCATCGCAGGTGTTTCGACGAAATCGTCTTTCGGCCAGAGCGATCGGAACGGTTCGCGTGCAGGGCTCCGTTTGGGCAGCTTGCGATTCTCTTCACGGGAATTCTGTGAGGAGTACGCCACGTCTGTGCCAATCGCCACATGCTCAACGCCAAAGTGTTTCGTGACATACTGGATATGATCGAGGAGCGCCGCAATGTCGCCCGTGCCACGCAGGAATTTGGAAATGCAGCAGATCCCGATGTAGCCACCTGAATCCACAATGGCTCGAATCACGTCATCCGGCTTGCTGCGAATATGCGGATGAATCGCCGCGCAGGTGGAATGACTGGCGACGACCGGACGCGAAGACACCTTCGCCGCTTCCAGAGACGTTTGCCAGCCGGAATGAGCACAATCCGGGATCACGCCGACTTTGTTCATCTCGGCAATCGCCGTGCGCCCGAAGTCGCTCAGACCGGCATTGGAAGTCTCGCCACAACCATCGCCGATCATGTTGCGACGCTGATAGGTGAGGTGCATCATGCGAATGCCGAGCTGAAAGAAAATCTTCACGTACCGCAGTTCATCCTCCTTCGAAATCCACTGCTGCGTCAAAGGGACTCCGTTGCCCGTCATGTACAGCGCATGCCGTCCGGCAGCTTTGGCGGCTTCGATGTCGGCAGGAACTGCGGCTTTGCTGACAAACTCTTTCATGACATCGGTGGCAAACGTAAACCGAGCCAGGCGCTTGATCAGTCGGAGCGGGTCCTGACATTCCTGACCGGCATTCTGAAAAATGCAGGTCACGCCAGATGCCGTCCATGCATCTCGGTACTCCTGCTGTTCCAGCGGATCTGTGACATAGCGAGTCATCGTCATGTCTTCCTGCAGGTCCTCCAGTTCCTGTTCCGACGCCCCGCCTTCCATTGCGGCGGACATGACATCGCCATCAATGGCCGCGCGCGGTGAAAACCCGTACGAGTCGAACACGAGCGACTCCGCATGCAGCCTCAGACCCCGCTCCAGTTCTGCCGCTGTCGGTTTGAGGACAGAAAGTGCCGCATCTCGTGCATGCTGAATCTGAGGATTGAGGTTCTGCGTCATTCGCAAGACAGGATCTTCCGCCACGTCTTTACCACGCGCATTTGGACTTCCGCTGCCCGCATGAACGGAGGCAATAGACATGGCTGCGGACGATTGAAGAAACGAGCGTCTTTGCATGGGAGCTCCGGTTTATGGAATAGGGAGAGTCTCGAGTCTATCTGCAACGCTGGAATCCTTGAAGTAAGGCGGGAGTTTGGAGGGTTGCGGTGGTTGGCATTCGACGAGGGCCGCAAGTACTTCCAGTTGTCTTCTCTTTCGCTGGCTTCGGAACTAAACGTGCAATCGAACGAATCATCAATCAATCCTGGCGTTTCGGGCAACTTTTGTGGTTTGACAATATACCATATTCGATATACACTTCAGCCGCACGAAGGGAGTATGCGGATGGGAAAGTCTGACGATAATCAGCCTTCAAAGGCAGACAGAAAGCCCTTGGCTTGGTTAAGCGGAGAAATCAAGACGCCGCCTTTCACTGCAGCAGGTCGTCAGGAAGCCGAGCGGCTTTTGCGTCTTCTTCAAGCTGGACATCGTTTGGAAATGCCGCAGGCTGAACCGCTGCCCGACGTTGGACAGCGATGTGGTGCAATTCGAGTTCGTGACGCAGGGCACAATTGGCGCATCATGTTTCGAGTTGATTCCGATGTAATACTGGTGCTGGACGTCTATGCAAAAAAGACGCAAAAGATACCGGACGAAGTGATTGATCGATGCAAACTGCGATTGAAGCAGTACGACGCAACGGTTCGAGCGGCAACAAAAGCGAACAGGAAGAAGTGAGATGGTCACCATGGAAACGAAGAAACGAAAAGCCCTTGAAGCGGCCGGTTGGAAATTCGGAGATGCCGAAGATTTCCTTGAGATGAGCGCAGAGGTACGACAGCTTCTTGAAGCCCGGATGAACATCGCCGCCGCAATCAAACGTCAGCGAGAAGTGGGGGCGTTGTCTCAAAAAGAACTTGGGGCACGAATGAAAACCAGCCAGCCTCGTATTGCCCGGATCGAGCGCGCCGCGTCCGACGTTTCGCTCGACCAGCTTCTCAGGACTTTTACGGCGGCTGGAGGAAAGATTGTCGTCAAAACGGCAAAGGCCAAACCGGGAAAAGGGAAGCAGCGCAAGACAAGCAACCCAATTGTGCTCGAAGTTGTGGTGACGGAATCAACGACTGACAGGCCATCGTAGATCGATTGTCGAGCTGGCCAGTTTGTGAATTTGTAGGGTGTGACAAGCGGCAGCGCAGGCACACCACGACAGGATTTTGGTGTGTCTACCGCGTAAAACATTTCATGCCCTAACTTCATGAGCTGGTTTCAAGTGGTGGATCAGTTGTTCTGCGGCTCTTTCTTTTCGAAGATTCCCGGGCAGAGCAGTGACATCTCGGCGTTCAATGCCTGATACTCTTTCCATTGTTCAGGAAGATTGGCGTCCATGAAGATGGCTGAGGTTGGGCACTCGTGAGTGCATGCCTCGCAATCGATACACTTCTCCGGGTCGATAAACAGCATGGATTCACCTTCGTGAAAGCAATCGCAAGGGCAAACGACAACGCAATCTGTGTATTTGCAGTTAAAACACGGTTCAGCAACAACATGAGTCATTGAAGGCTCCCGAGACAAGTGGAATTCTGTGAATTGACGTCCACTGGCTGATGCAGACCCGGGCCAGTTGAGCGGACAGGAAAATTGGCTGGAATGAATAATTCAAGAAATTGCAAATCAGGGGACTCACATCCCCCGCTCGCCTGAACGCTGGCCACTGGAAGAAATGCCCCCTTGATGTAAATTCAGGAACGAATGATGCCGGATCTCAACTCATCATCCGCTCGGATCTTTGCCAGTGTCGTCGCTGACGAACCGGACGCAGCGGCGAAGTTGTTTCATCGCTATCTGCGGAGGCTGTGCCGGCTGGCGCAAACGCGGATCGGGGCTCGATTGGCGCGTCGTATCGACGCGGAAGATGTGGTGATGTCCGCTTACCGCAGCTTCTTCATCAACGCCAAAGCAGGGCGCTTCTGGATTCAGGAATCCGGTGACCTCTGGGCGTTGCTTGCGAAGATTACGCTCCGCAAATTGTATCGATCGGCAGCACACCATTCGGCAGAGAAGCGTTCGCTCCATCGAGAATCACAGGACGGCAATTCAGGCAATCTTCATGAATGGGTGATTTCTGAACAACCAGCAATCGACGAAGCGGTGGCTCTGGCGGACGAGGTCGAGGCGGTGCTTCGCACGTTGCCAATTCCGTACCGTCGAGTCGTCGAACTGCGTTTGCAGGGCGAATTGATGGCAGACATTGCCGAAAATGTGGCATTGTCCGAACGCACGGTTCGACGAATTCTAGCGGATCTCGAATCGCAGATGCGACTGCGACATGGACTGCACGAGAATGAGACGATTCGAGTCGTCGCTTGTCCGGAGGTCAAAACCCCGGAAGTCCCTTCCCCCAAAAATGAACTGATCTACCAGTTCTCATTTGCCGATCTGGTCCTGAAGCAACTTATCGGCGCTGGCGGTATGGGGAAGGTCTATCGAGCGGTTCATAAAGTGACAGGTGAAGAAGTGGCGGTGAAGTTTCTTCGCAAGGAACTTCAGGATTCACCACCAATCGTCGAAAGATTTCTGGCAGAAGCGGCCGTCGTAAAGCGTCTGCAGCATCCCGGCATTGTGCGCGTCAATGGGATTGGGCAGACGAATGCCGGAGTCTGGTTTATCGTGATGGACTTGATCGAAGGCAAGAACCTTGCCGATCGAATCGCTGCAGGTATTCCCGCAGTTGACGACGCTGTAAGCTGGACCACGCAGATGGCCGAGGCACTTCATGTTGTCCATGAGGCTGGCATTGTCCATTGCGATCTGAAGCCCGCGAATGTGCTGGTGAATTCTGACGGGCACGTCGTCATCACGGATTTCGGACTGGCTCGAACCACCGTTTCGGCAAGTGGTTCTGAGAACACCATTGCGGGGTCTGCGCCCTGGATGTCACCGGAACAGATTGATCCAGTATTTGGGACGATCAACCATCGGACCGATATCTATGGCCTCGGTGCGCTGCTCTACACATTACTGACTGGCCTGCCTCCATTTAAGGCGTCCCGTATTCCTGATGTCCTGGCTCAGATTGTCAGTGAACCTCCGATTGCGCCGTCTCAATTCCGCTCCGAAATCCCGCCGGATCTTGAAGCTCTGTGCATGCAATGTTTGATAAAAAGCCCGGCGCAACGCCTTGCATCTGCTGCTGAGTTCCTGCGCATGATTCGAGCCTGCGCCGAAATTCAACGAAGTAATTCTGACGCCACTAGCAATTTGATCTGAAACGATCCATTAACCATGACATGCCGAGCACAGGGGATCGACGGTGTCGTTGGTGAACCAGAAATTGAATGAGGTTCGCAGGCAGCGGCTGCAGGACATGGGTTCCATCTTTTTCAACATCGCATTCCAGTAGACTCGAAAGATTCGCTTCTCGGCTTTTCTCTGAATCTCAACGTCGATGCCAACTGCCGGAATACGAAATTCTGCCAGCACGATCGGACGCAGGACGGCGCTGAACAGGTAACGTTCATCCAGTTCGCTGAGCTTTCTCTGCAACTCCAGCTTGACCGCTTTCTGGCGAGATTCAATCTCTTCCGCGGTCGGGACGGTCTTTGTGCGTTTGTTGGGTGTGGAACTTTCGCGCTGGAGCGCGCGGTAGTAATCCTGAAGGCGTTTGCGGTCTCGTTCACGCCGCGCATCGATGCGCTGCAGAAATGGAGTTGCCTGACGCATTGTTTCCGCTTCCGCCACATGCAGCGCCAGATCAAGAGTGGTACTGGCATCAGACGGAGCATCTTTGGTCGGTCGGAGATCGCCGAGATTCAGCAGTTCACTCAACGGCACGACGACTCCGGAGCGGGCATTCAACGTCACCGACACCAGCGACTCCCATGTTTCTTCCGACTGCAGTGTGACGTGAAACCACCAGGCGTGGTACGGCACAGTCGTGACGCTTCCATCCAGGACTTTGGCTCGAGCGTTCTGCCAGCCGAATGACGATTCCACGGCTGCAGCGAATTCCGTCTTGCGAACGGGCAAATCATCCACCGCAAATGCGCCAATCGCCGGCACGAAATGACGCAGTGTTCGCGCCGCCAGATCGACGAATTCTCCTCCCAGTGACAGGACAAGTCCCTCGTTGCCGGGCTGAGTTCTCACGAGGAACGATTCGTCGTGCTGTCCGAGACTTTCAGCCAGATCTGGCGGGACAATGGCTGTTGCCTGCGAACCATCGGACTGCCAGTCGATGATACCGCCGGAGTTTTCGACCAGGGCCGTGGCAAATTCCACAAGCTGCGATTCCACGCTGCTGCGACTCATTCGTAGTCCTCACCAAACAAAGCGTCATCCAGATTTTTGGCGTCCAGATATTTTTCCTGAGCAGCCACCAGCGTGTCACCCAGCGTTTCAAAGTCGGCGTCCAGTTGCTTATCGTCAGGAGCTTTCTGCCAGAGCTGCAGCACCAGCGATTCAAATTCCTGGCCATCGTCAAGATTGCCAAGAATCGACCCAACTTCGCCAACCACCAGTTCAAACATCCGGATCTTGTCGTTCAATAATCTCAGAATTCGGGACTCCAGCGTTCCCGCCGTACACAGATTGAAAATGAACACATCCTGCGTCTGCCCGAAGCGGTGAATACGTCCGATTCGCTGTTCGATCTTCATCGGATTCCACGGCAGGTCAAAATTGATCAGCGTGTCCGCGAACTGCAGGTTGCGTCCTTCCCCGCCGGATTCCGTACACAGCATCACATTCACCGATGACTTCAGCTGTTCGACGGCCGCATCTTTGTCAGTCGAAGATTGCTCACCAGAAAACGTTGAAAAAGAAATCGCAGCTTCCGTGAGCAGCGCCTGCAGCCGGTGCAATGTGCGAATCGATGCCACGAAGACCAGAACTTTGTGCTCACGACTCTCCTTCAAAAGATGTAGTAGTTTTTCGTCCTTGGCGGAATGCAAAATCCTTCCGGCGCGTTCGCACAATTGGCGAGCCCGGTCATCTCGTTCTGCAAGTGGTTGAAGCGTCGCCGCGGCCGTTGCCGGATGACTGCCAATTGACGTCAGAATCGTATGCAGCCGCATGCGGGAGATGCCTGCCGGTCCGTTCGCGGCGGCATCTGGAGTATCCGCTGATTCTGTCGATGACGCATCCAGTTCTTCGGGACTCTCCTGTTCAGCGTCAACTGTATTCGTATTCGCATTCACTGCCGTCGCCAGCTGGTCGCGCAGGTACTGCTGAATGTCGATGAGCAGCTGCGATTCTTCCACACCTGGCGTGGCAATGATTGTCTGGGCATAACGTGGAGGCAGATTGATCTGCACCAGGCCACGCGTGTTTCGAATCATGACTTCGCCCAGGAGCTCACGCAGTCGATGCCGATTGCGCGGGTCACGAGGATTTCCGCGCGTGACGAATTGCTTCTTGAAGTCGGCTTCTGTTTTCAGATGACCTGGTTCCAGCAACGTCAGCAGGCTGTACAGTTCGACGAGATTGTTCTGCACGGGTGTCGCGGTGAGCAGAAACATGTGACGACGCTGCAGTGAGTTGACGAGCTTCCAGAGTTTTGTTGAACGGTTGCGACAGTGGTGGGCCTCATCCACGATGACAGATCCCACTGTGCCGACGCAATTGCCTGAGGTCTGCGCCCGGTTCGGGCAAACGATGTGGAAACCAGCACACGATCATGAGTCGCCCAGAATTCGTCGCGACCGCTGGTCGCTGTCCTTGGAGCGATCTTGAAGTCGAGGTGGAATTTGGAAGAAAGTTCTTCTTGCCACTGACTGACCAGAGGATTCGGCACCAGAATCAGAACTCGCTTGATGAGCCGTCGCAGCAGGTATTCGCGAAGCAGCAGGCAGGCCTCAATGGTTTTACCGAGACCGACTTCGTCTGCCAGCAATACGCGCCCTCGAAACCGCCGCATCACTTTGCGGACCGTTTCAATCTGATGCGGCAGATGCTCGACGCCTGTGAGTCCGTCCAGACACAGCAGTTCGTCAAATCCTCGCAGCAACTGCAGCCGGGTATGCGTGAGATGCAGCAGAAGCTGTTCGCGAGTCGCGAGATTCTTCGTCGTCGAGAATTCGGAAAGGTCCGTCCGAAAGCGGATTGGAATCCCGCCGGGACTGAACGACGTTCGCACGTGGGCTGAATCGTCCGTGATGTCCTTTTCGGATTTTGCGTCAAACAATAAGTTCGTTGCGGCAGGTTTTGTCTTCATTGACAGCGCTCCATGCATCCATTCAAGCCGAACCTCAAAGCGAGCGACAGTCTACAGACCGGATTCCCGATCGGCAATTGTCAGAAACCTGCTATTGACTTACCAAGACTTGATTTTGGGGTAGGCCGGACCAAGCGGAGCGTAGTTCCGGCACCTGGCCGACCTGCCGGAACGGCGCTTCGCTTGGTCCGGCCTACAGATTCAACCCCGATTCGTTGTCGTGACAAAGCGACGGGCCGAGTTCTTGAAGCTCGGTTCAAAGCTGCGATTCCGGTAGCTTGGACATTCATGTCCGAGATATTCGCCAAACACCGTCGCATTGCCGAACCGATGTCAAGCCACAATAACCCTCGCTCCGACAGTGTTTCATGGCCATGCGACGGACATGAATGTCCATCCTACATACGATCGTTCTCACCGCAAAACCCTCAAAATCAGAAGATTTGATTCAACTCTCTTCAATTCCTGGCTATCAAAGGGTGGCGAAATTGAGGGCGGCGTTATAGTCTTAATACAGAGATTTCGGTGGCTGCAGTTCGATGCTGAGCATTCGAAGCTCCACCACGTCGCGAGAGGCAGGGAGAAATCGGCATGAGCGCAGGCCAATCGGACGACTTATTGCGCCGTCGTTGTCTGGTTCTTGACAAGCAGCGTCTTGCAGACGTGGATGAAAAGCATGCCCGCGTGCGGACGTTGCTGACCGCTTCCGGAGCCGATGCACTCCTGCTGCAGGATCACGCGAATATCGCCTGGTTCACCGCCGGGGCCGATCCGGCGCGATGCACTGCCGAAGGCTGCCAGACCAGTCTTTTCGTCACCGATGACGCGCGGTTGTTTGCCACCAACGCCGTCGATTCTGCGCAGTTGTTTGAACGGGAGGCATTCGGCCTGGGATTTCAGCTGAAGCAGCGAGAATGGTTTCAACCTCATGGCGCACTGGTTGAAGATCTTTGCCGAGGTCGTAAAGTCGTCAGCGATTCGGGCTTTGAGGGAACTCGCAGCGTGGCGAAGGATGTTGCTCAGCTGCGTCGGCCGCTCACGGATCTGGAAGTGGATCGTATTCGGCGACTGAGTAAGGTGCTGGTTCACGCGGTTGAAATCTCTGCCGGTCATATTCGACCGGGAGTCTCTGAAGCGTCCGTAGCCGGGGAATTGAGTCATCGCTTGATTCGACGCACCGTGACGCCGGTCCGGATTCAGGTCTGTGCCGATGGCCGAAATGTGCGCTACCGTCACTGGGCATACGGTGAAGACCCGATTGAATCGTATGCGACGGTTTCGTGTGTGGCCAAACGGTGGGGACTGCATGTTGCCGTCAGTCGGACGGTGTGCCTCAATCAGGTTCCGGAAGAGTTGTGGGCGGCTCATCAAAAAGCCGTGCTGATCCATGCGACGGGAATGTACTTCTCAAGAACGGGCCAGCAATTGAAAGACATCTGGCCCAAGGTTCGCCGCATCTATGACAAGTTCGGCATGCCGACGGAATGGCAGCTGGCGGATCAGGCAGAAATCATCGGCTACCGCGCGATGGAACATCAGCTGACGCCGGATTCGGAGTACGAACTCCAGGCTCCGACCGCAATGTACTGGCATCCCGGCGTCAATGCCGCGCTCACGGGCGATACCATCCTGGTAATGCCCGGCGGCTGTGAAATCGTGACACGTTCTGCCGCGTGGCCGCAACTTCGCGTGCAGGTGAAACGCCATGACGTTTCCTGCTGCGGCCTGCTGCTGATCCGGGATGAAAAAACACAGGAACAAGGCAGCGACGACGCGGTGAAGACTTCGTCGCTCTTTGCGGGACGCAATCTGCCCGACGATGATTCCGATGGCTCACGCATGGATTCGATCTGGGAACTGGACCTGTCCTCGCATCAGTCGGTTTTTGAGGAGAACGAATCCGAGTATTCTCAAGAGTCCGTGCTGGATTAGGTTGATTCAGACTCGGTGAGCGGCATGCGTCAGCTTGCCGGTACATTGCTCAGCAAATGTTGATAATGTTGTTTTTCTGAGAAGATTTTTCGCCACGAAGTGCGCCATCTTCAATCATGTTCCATGAGTGGGGTTGCGGGCGACGAACACGACAAGTATCAGGAGTGTCTGGAGGTCGAACACGAGTACCAGCAGATTCCATTTGTTCCTCACGAGCAATTGCCAGCGATTCCCGCTGGCGGTCAGCGGCGGTTGACTTGGTGCTCTTTCTCGGTGTGCGGTGTTTTGGGGGTTGATTTTACCGGCGGAGGGCGGAGGACTGCCGTCACAACAGGCGAGTTGCGTGAACTGGAGTCGAGGTGCA
>JANOUN010000119.1:0-5407 GCA_031416875.1 Planctomycetota bacterium
TCTGGATCATGTGGTGGATGGTCTGTCCAGCCGTGAGATCGCTCAGGAACTGGGTGTGAGCACAAAAACGGTCGAAGCCCATCGTGCCCGCATCAACGACAAGATGAGGGCCGATAACGTGTCGCACCTGATCCGAATGTGCTTCGCGTACAACGAAGAACACACATCATAACATTCGGGTCAACAGCATCAGTGGATTCTGCAGATTAACCGGGGTTCGGAAGACCCCGGTTTTTTTGTTTTTCCGGACAGGGCCCGCCGGGCAGATCTCATCGCGACAGGATTATACGCCGATATGTCGATGGGTATCGCCATGGATGAGCGAGACCTGGGTCAGGCGGCACAGATCCAGCAGTTCATTGGCAGACTGCATGATGCCGATCATATCGGTCTCGTCATCCAGAGCTTCCATCAGCTGATCGGCTACATCTGCCATATACTGAATTCCGGCACGGTCCGCGGTGGTGTGCAGCCGCTGAGTCAGTTGGCGGAGTTCGCCGACATCCTGATCATCGAGAGCCGCTACAAGCTGTTCAATCTGCTGACCAATGTCGAGGGCCATGTCGGTTGAATTACCCGGCATTTCGGTGCGGTCACCTGTACGCACACGGACAGCCGAGATAATGCGTTCTACAAGTTCCGGATCGAACTGAGTTCCCGCACACCGCCGGAGTTCTTCAAACGCCTCGGTGCGTGATTTGCGGGACCGATAGGCAGCGTCGGATGTCATCGAATCGTAGGCATCAGCGATCGCCAGAATTCGAGCAGCGACGCTCGCCTTCACGGGCTTCTCCGTTTTCACTGGAGCGTTGCTCCTGTCAAACCAGACGGAATACTGTTCGACAATCTCCGTCAGCGTGTCGGAACCGAATGATGACTTCACAACCTGCAGGCTGACCACGCGATTTCGGCGCATAATGGTCCATTCTTCTTCATTGAGTTTTCCGGACTTATGCAAAACAGCATCCGGCACACCAATCTTACCGATGTCATGCAGGAGGGCACCAATTTCCAGCGTGTAACACTCCCGCATCGACAGCATGCCTTCGCCCGCCGCGATGCACAAATCCGCGACTCGTCGACTGTGCGCGGCTGTCGGTTGGTGACGAAACGACAGCGCGGACAGGAGAGCTGTGACAGCCTGAAACGGGATCGAAACCGCAGTCTCCGATTGTGGCGTTTTGCGTCGTTCCGGAGCTGCACTGTTGGCCAACTGAGCAATTTGCTGTGTGGCTTTGTCGAAACGCACAACCTGATTTCGGCCATGTCGCTTAGCGACGAACAGGCACTTATCTGCCTGATCAAGAAGATCCTGAGGAGACGTGGCGTTGTGCGCCAGGCTGGACACACCAAGGCTCGCAGTGACGCACAGATCATCCGTCGTCAGGGCCTTGATGGACAGTCGAATTCGTTCAGCTCGCAGTTCGGCTTGATCGAGACTGGTGTCTGGCATGAAGATGGAGAATTCTTCCCCTCCATAGCGACACACAATATCGTCCTCGGCAACGGTTTTCATGATGGCAGCCGCAACCCGCCGCAACACGTCATCGCCCTTTGCGTGGCCATGATTGTCATTGATCGACTTGAAATGATCGATATCCACCATCACCGCTGACAGTTCGCGGCTGGCTGGCATTGATTCATCCCAGACAGATTCGAACATCTTGAAAAAGCTTCGACGATTGATGCAGCCGGTCAGTGCGTCGCGAGTCGCCAGCCATTCGAGTTCGCGGTTCTGCTGGCGAATTTCATCGCTGGACTGTTTTAAGGACTGCAGCGCGTCGCGGAGTTCCCTTTGCTTGCGGTCGAGTTCCGTGACGTCTTCAAAGCTGGCGACGACGCCGCGACAACGGTGTTTGTCGTCATGGATCGGGACCGTGCTCACTGAAAACGTGCGTTCGGATCCCGTCATGCCAAATTTCATCAGGACGCCGCGTCGTGGTTCGCCAAGTAGTGCCGTTTTGTGCCAGGGAAGCTCGGTTTCACCGGGATCGCCAACCATGCGGAATCCCAGTTCGTCGGCTTTCTGACCAATCAGATTCTCTGTCTGCTGACTCGCATGCTGGAGGAATGCGGCATTGGCCAGCATCACAACTCCGTTACGGTCAAGAACCAACAGACCCTCGGCCAGCGCGTCGAGTGCTTCGCGAACGCGTGGCGGAATGACCTGCGATGGATTCAGATGCTGCAGGACTCGTCGAAGGTAGATTGAAAATGTGACGAACAACCCCACACCAATGAAGATCGCCAGCGAGAACTCAGGCCGCATCGTGGCACCAAAGGGGCCAGCGGCAACTTCTGTGAAACGAATTTCCAGTTGACCCCAGTCACCGTGATTCGTCGCGATCGGCACGATGAATTCGCGAGACGTGATGGGTGTGGTGCCAACTGTCTGCCAGATCAGTGTGTGCGGACCGGAAGCAAACACCAGGCGTCCGTCGTCAAGCTTTCGAGCCGCGATGCTTTCAACCTCCGGATTTCGTTCGCGAATACTCTCAAACGTTTTCTGAATCTGCTGTTCGTTCATCCTCGGCGCAAGAGCCATGAAACTCACGGCGGCAGCTTCACAGAACGACGCTCGATTTCTTTGCGCAGACGTGCCCACGTTGGGAATCAGACCCAGGAGTCCGGCAACCAGCACAGCGCTGACCGTCAGACTGACTAATCCAAGGACAATTCTGACGCTGGAGGAGGAAATCTTCATTTCGTAACTCTTGACTTCGCTGCGTGAAACATTGAGTCGATTGCACCTCGGCTCGACCTGAAGCGTCACGTTTTTCAGGAGAATTCAGCTTTGAGGATCAAGCTGCGGTGGAATTTATCATGAATGAACATCGCCGGAACGAAGGCGTCAACAGAGAATCTCTGCGAAGGATCCAGTTAGCATAGCCCACAGAACTGGTACGAATTGATAAAACCCCGATGTCCAGGTCGTCTACGATCACTTCACCAATTCCGCACTTTCTGGCGCAATGGTGCAACCGCCTTTCGGGTCACAATCCCGAGCAGCGATTCATCGTCTTCGTGTGCCGTCTTTTCAAAAGACTGCAGAATGGGCAGGGGGTCAAAGCTCTGCCATGCCGGCATTGCCGACATAAAGGCTGACAAGAGTGAGCCTCCGCGAATGATCCAGATCACATAGCCCACGGACAGTGACGTTGAGACGACTGCGGTGGAGCCGATGACGACGGTTTCCGCCATCTCAAGTCGATCGACTGCATTGTTTGGCCCGTGCGCGTCCGCAGTCTGGTGAAGCGAGAAGAACGCGCCCGAGACGAGTGCGTCAGCCGGATCGAACAGGAATCCGGATCCACCCCACAAGGTCGGCAACGTTCGTGCTGCTGCGCTAGAGATACTTCTGAAAGATCCCTTTCTGTCGATCAGCGCCTGCTCATCGAAGGCTTCCGGATTGAAAATCATCATTGTGATGTCATCAAGTGTCACAGATTCAGACGTTGCCGTCTCATTGATGAAGCCGGTATTCCCTGCAGATCCATTCAGCGATCTTGTCCCGGAAGTCGCAGGCCCTATTCCTGTCGCCGTGGTGTTTGCATTGGTCACCAGCGGTTCATGCTCCTCAGAAGAATCGGTGCCTGCATCGTCTGATGAGCTGTCATCAGGCGCATCTCCACCCGAGGTCCCGCTGCTTCCGGAGTCATTGACAACTCCACCACCTGAAGACAGCGACATCTGGACATTGATTGTCACGGTGACCACGTTGCTGGAGAGCGTGCCATCGGACACCTGATATTGGAAGGAATCGATTCCGGAAAAGACTCCGGACGACAGATATCTGAAAGTTCCGTCGGGATTGAAGAAGAGCGTGCCATGCGAGGGACCGGACACCAGCACGGCCGTCAATGGCTGACCGTCTTCGTCACTGTCATTCACCTGCACTCCGCTGAGAGAAGTGAGCATCATGAATTGCCGTGCGGTGAATGAGTCGTTCGTCGCGCCCGGGGCATCATTGGCGTCGGTCACAGTGAATGTGAAAGTTTCATCGAACGTCAGGCCACCAGAATCGCTGACACGGACGGTTACCAGTTGCGTGCTGGTTACTTCAAAATTGAGTAGCGCTCCGGCAGCGACGCGGACAATTCCGGAGGTCGCATCGATCACAAACCTGCCTCCACTGCTGTTGACCAGAGCGTAGTTCAGAAGATCGCCGGCATCCGGATCAGATCCGCTGGCGGTGGCCACAGCAGTGCCCGCTGCCGAGTTTTCTGCCACCACACCGCCGCTGAGCACGATGCCAACCGGAGCCTCATTCACATCCTGCAGTCGGATCGTCACGGTCTGAGTGTCCGTCAGACCGCCTGCATCCATGACCTGCACCGTCAGCATGATCGACGGATTCGATTCGAAATCCAGCAGGGAAGAATTGATCACTCGGATCTGTCCAGTGACCGAATCGATCACAAATGGCGACACTGGCATGCTGCTGATGAGAGCGTAGCTCAGCACATCACCGTTATCGACATCCGTGCCCGGCACACTGCCAGTCAGCGTGCCAATGCCTGCGTTTTCACTAATACTCAGGGTCGGCAGAGGAGCGAATGAGGGAGCTTCGTTCTCGTCGACCACAAGGATCTCGATTGTCTGCGTCGTCGAAGTGTTCAAGCCATCAGACACGGACAGCGTCAGCGTATACAACGAAGTCACTTCAAAGTTCAGGCTGTTCGGGCTGGCGACATTCAGACGCCCGGTCGCTGAATTGATACTGAAGATTCCGCCAGTGTTGCCGGAAGCAATCGTCCAGTTCTGCAGCGACCCGACTCCGTCCGGATCAATCGCCAGCACATCGCCGATCACGGTGCCCACGGTCGCCAGTTCCGACACGCTGAACTGCTGATTCGGCATGATCAAGGGCGGAGAATCGTTGAGGTCATTGAGATCGATGGTGAAACTGCGTGTCGTGGTGGAATTGTCAGTACTGGTGGCGCGCACGACGATCGTGTGCGAGGATGCCGCTTCGTAATCCAGGCTCGATCCGTCGGCCACAGCGACAACGCCCGTGCTGGCATCGATCGCAAACCGCCCGCCCGCACTGTCATCCAGCGCGTAGCTGACCATATCTGTGCCGTCCGGATCGGTCGCGAACGCTGTGATGCCGACGACCGTTCCCGTGAGGGCGTTCTCCAGAACTGCATTCAGGCCCGCGTCGGTATCTGCGACAGCTGTTGTGGCGAATTCATTGACGTCGGTCACAGAAACTGCCAGCACCAGGGTTGTCGTCGATCCATCGGCGCTGGTCGCTCGCGCGGTGAGGGAGTAACTGCCGGCGAATTCGTAGTCGAGCGGTGTGGTTCCGACGGTGACGACGCCTGTCACCGCGTCGATCTGGAATCTTCCGCCCGCATTGTCGTCGAGTGAATACGCGATCGTGTTCGTGGTGGCGTCTGCATCG
>JANOUN010000120.1:0-6707 GCA_031416875.1 Planctomycetota bacterium
GCAGCCCACTGCCAGTCCTGCCACTGTGGCTCAGTGACGAACTCGCAATTCCGCTTGATCTTGAGGCCAGTTACGAACAAACCTGCCGTGATCTGCGAATTGCCTGATCGCCGGTCACCATCGTCGCCGTCGGGACACAGGAACAGCGTTGTCATTCACGCAGGAACACATGCGGCAGAAAAATGGATGGCAGAAAGACCTCAAGTCGTGGTCTGTATTTTTCTGCCGCTCATTTTCCCGGCAGTCCTGACCTGCCTTCTGCAAACAGACGTCTGAAATCTTATCTGTGAAATCCGCGAAATCCGTGGTCAAAAAGACCAATGGGAAAGACCAATGGGGACACAGCACTTTTCCTGCGATTCGTCTTCATACGTCACCATTGAAATAACGCATTCAGGCAAGAAGATTACTGGCAAGAAAATTGAACTCATTCAGTATCCAATCTTCTTACCCAAAATCTTCTTGCCTGCTGCCTTCCTGAATCAGCGTGGATCAGTTACCGACCCGTTTTGGCCTGCCGTGATCGCAATTCCATGGCATTTCAATGATAGACTGCACACTTCGATGTCATCACGCCAGTCGCTAATATCCGTCAATGACCTCCTCAACACAATTCTCGCGGTCAGACCCGCAACAGCGTAAGGCCTTGATCATCGCGGTGTTCGCGCTGGTCTGCATCGCCGTGCATTTGGCTCTGCGGTGGACGGTGACGTCGCCGATTCTGGCGGGACATCCACCTGCCGACTGGCCACTCGTTCTGGGCCTGATCGTGGGAGGCCTGCCACTCGTCTGGGATCTTCTGAAGCAGGCGTTCGCCGGATCGTTCGGTTCCGATTTGCTTGCCGGACTCGCGATGGTCACTGCGCTGCTGCAGGGCGAATATCTGGCTGGCGTGTTTGTGGTGCTGATGTTGTCCGGTGGTCAGGCGCTGGAAGCCTATGCGGTTCGCAGCGCATCATCGGTGCTGGATGCATTGGCGAAACGTCTGCCTCAGACGGCTCATCGCAGACTCACTGACGAAAAGTTTGCCGACATAACGCTGGCCGAGGTTGCTGTCAGCGACACACTTGTCGTTTTTCCGCATGAGATCTGCCCCGTGGACGGTACCGTGATCGAAGGTCATGGCTCCATGGACGAATCCTATCTGACCGGCGAACCGTATCGGATGCCGAAGGCTCCCGGAGCGACCGTCTTTTCCGGGGCCATCAACGGGAACGCTGTGCTGGTGATTCACGCGGACCGGCTGGCGGTGGATTCTCGTTACGCGAAAATCATGGATGTGATGCGCGCCGCGGAACAGCGTAAACCGCGTATGCGACGCCTGGCGGATCGACTGGGAGCGTTCTACACGCCGCTGGCTGTGGTGATCGCGGTGCTGGCGTGGATGTTGAGCGGAGAGGCCCAGCGATTCCTGGCGGTCCTTGTGGTCGCGACGCCTTGTCCGTTGCTGATTGGAATTCCGGTAGCAATTCTCGGCGGTATTTCACTCAGCGCACGGCGTGGGATCATTATTCGTGACCCCGGCGTCCTTGAGCGTATCGATCAGTGCCGCGTCGCGATTTTTGACAAGACAGGAACGCTCACATACGGCCGCCCGGCAATGACGGAGTGTGTGACACGGCCGGGGGTGACAGAACACGAAGTCCTGCGATTGACCGCCGCATTGGAACGTTACTCCCGACACCCGCTGGCTGAATCCATCGTGAAAGGTGCTCACAAGCGTGGCCTTGTGATCCCGGAAGCATCGCAGGTGCACGAGCCGCCCGGTCAGGGCCTGACGGGACTGGTTGACGGGCACCAGCTGGAAGTCACAAGTCGGAAGAAAGTAATGACGTCCGGCATTGCAAAGCCGGAAGATCTGCCAGCGCAGTCCGCAGGACTGGAATGCGTCGTGGTGATCGATCGGCAGTTTGCCGCGGTTCTGCGGTTCCGCGATGAACCGCGCAGAGATGGGAAGTCGTTTGTCGGCCATCTGCCGCAACATCATTTTTCACGGGTGATGATTGTCTCGGGAGATCGCGAATCGGAGGTGCGTTATCTTGCTGATGCCGTTGGAATTCAGGAAGTCTATTTCAGCCAGTCCCCGGAGCAGAAGCTGGAACTTGTGCGGGAACAGACGCTGAAGGCAAAGACGATGTACATGGGCGACGGCATCAACGACGCACCGGCACTCACAGCAGCGACGGTCGGAGTGGCCTTCGGTGAATCCAGCGATGTGACCGCCGAAGCGGCCAGCGCAGTGATTCTGGAAAGCTCACTGCAGAAAGTCGATGAATTCTTTCACATCGGTCACCGGATGCGCACGATCGCTCTGCAAAGCGCAGTCGGCGGGATGCTGTTGAGTCTGATCGGGATGCTGGCGGCTTCGCTGGGATATCTGCCGCCCGTCGCCGGCGCGATCTGTCAGGAGCTGATTGACATTCTGGCGGTGGTGAATTCACTGCGGGTCGCGTTCTATCCCGGCGCTTTGAGTGACATGCAGGATTAGTCGCCGAGTGAATGTCGTTGCAGGGGATGTGTGAAATTGTGCGTTCGTGCGATGAGAAATTCATCCAATGATGCCATAAGAATGATGGCGCATGGTTACTTATTTGGCATCTCTCTTTATATTACTGCCGTCCGCATATTGAGCGGTTTGGCGCTAGCGGGGTGTTGATTTAATACCAACCCGAAGCGCCAGCGAGGCAGCAACGGCTGAATTCCTCGCTGGCGCTTCGGGTTGGTATGATCATGAGCCCCAAAAATCACTAAATCAACAGGCCGCTAGCCACCGGTGACTGTTGAGTCGATTGCGACGCATCAGCAAAATAAGGAAAGAACACTGCCCGCGAATAGCGCGAATCAGCGCGAATACTCTGCTGACTTCATTCGCGCCGGTACTCGCCATTCGCGGGTCAGCTCACCGTGGTTCTGAGTTGAATTACGTCCCTGTTTTCATGGAAGAGAGATATTTCAAATGAGTCATGCGACACAGGAAAAGCAGTTTTTCGGATCTGGAGTTCGCTCGCGAGGCGAAGATTACTTCGCATTGGGTTTCGTCACGATTGAGACGCGAACCAATGACCTGGTCAACGCGATTGTTGAAAACGGCAGTGGTGGTTGCTATGACGTTCAGATGATCCTTGACTCGGAGGCAGGGGACATCCTCGACTCGGAATGCACCTGTCCGTACTTCGAAGACCACTACGAATGCAAGCATCTCTGGGCGACGATTCTTCAGCTGGATGCTGAAGACAAAAATCCGTCGCCTGCCCAGTCCCGATTGTCGGCACCGAAGGGCGACGCACCAAAGGCGAGCGACTCGAAGCCGCAGCCTCAGCCGGACTGGATGATCGAACTGCGACGACTGGGAAGCGAATCTGTCGAGCCAACCGATGCTCGGACGCCTGTGATCACCGGCGAACTGATTCTGCAAAGTCAACAGTTCTGGTATGTCATCGACATCAGTCGTTCGGTTAACAAAGACAGGATTGCCATCGACCTGATGACGCAACAATTCCGTGCCAACGGTGTTCCCGGAACGGTCAAAGAATTTCGACTGGATCGAAACAGCGTTCAAGGCATCAAAGATCCTGTCCATTCCGCCATGATGCAGCAACTGCTCGACATCGGGATATCAAATCAACCGGCGCATTCCTACAGCTATTATTCGCAGCCCAGCTTCACAACCATCGATATCAAGCCTCTGCTCCAGACAGCCGTATTGCCACAGCTGGCCAGGATGGGACGCTTGTGCTGGCGACTATCATCGCAGGTGCCAATGGAGGAGGTGGCGTTTCTGACATACGAAGAGAATGCGGTCTGGGAACCCGTGATTGAATTCGTTCAAAAGCCAGCGCAGGAAGAATGGATCATCACTGGCCGGATGATGCAAAAGACATTCGCCGCAAACGATCCAAACGGAGACCTGCAACAGACACGGCCACTCGCCGACATGATGTTGATGACATCGGCTGGTCTCGCCGTTTTTCCGGAATCGCTGGCGTCTGTGCGACTTGGGAACAAGGAGGACTGGGTGCGACTGCTGCAGCGAAAGCCGGAACTCCGCGTCTCCTTTGATGATCATCACCTGTTCCTGAAACAGGTTCTGCAGACGCCAAAACTGCTGCGGATGCCGCTGCCTGCCGACTTCTGTCCTCAGCGGCAGAACGTGAGATGCAAGCCTCGGCTGCGACTCCTGGCGACCGACAAACTGCCGCAGATGCTTCGTCACATGCGGTACGTTTTCGGCGTTGTCGATTTTCTTTACGGCGATGTTTCTGTGTCCATTCGCAATCCACAGAAGGCCATCTGGAACGACGTTTCATCGGAAGTTTTTTGGCGAGAGACTACCGTCGAGGCGGATCATCTGAAATCCATTGCCGGACTCGGTGGCCAATCCATACCGTCCTACTTCAACGCGGCGGATATCGACGTTCAGTTCGTGAGCAGCCAGACGGCCAATGTGGTTCGCAGGTTGATGGATCTTGGCTGGGACGTCGAGGCCGAAGGATCGCTGATCAAACGCCCGGGGAATTTTCGCATCGGCGTCACATCGGGACTCGACTGGTTTGAACTCAACGCCGACATGGATTTCGACGGTGCCACTGCAGCGCTGCCGACATTACTGCAGGCCATCAGGTCAGGGGCGCACTTTGTCACACTGAGCGATGGTACACGCGGCATGTTGCCGGAAGAATGGCTTCGTCGATACGGCAAGATCGCCAGCCTCGGAGAAATCAACGGAAATACCATCCGCTTCAAACCGTCTCAGGCCATGATTCTTGATGCCTTGCTGGACGCTCAGGAAAACGCCACCCGAGATCGCGGTTTCAAAGCCTACTGCAAAAAGCTGAAAGATTTCACCGGCATCAAACCCAAGGCACCTCCGCAGTCGTTTCAGGGCGAACTGCGGGATTATCAGAAGGAAGGGCTGAGCTGGCTGCATTTCCTGAATGAATTCCGTCTGGGCGGATGCCTTGCCGATGACATGGGACTTGGCAAAACCGTTCAGGTGCTGTCTCTGCTGGAAGCTCGTCGAACACGACGGCTGAAGGCTGAAGAAACTCGTCGGCCATCGCTGGTCGTCGTGCCCAAAAGTCTGATCTTCAACTGGACGAATGAAGCTGCTCGGTTTACGCCGAAACT
Source organism: Planctomycetota bacterium (assembly GCA_031416875.1). Classification (GTDB taxonomy): domain Bacteria; phylum Planctomycetota; class Planctomycetia; order Planctomycetales; family Planctomycetaceae; genus SXXK01. Next base: position 5,128 of record JANOUN010000120.1, read on the forward strand.
GAAAGTCGTCAACTACACCGGACTGCTGCGACGCGGGCACGAACTGGCAGAAGCGGACATCATTCTGACCACCTACGGAACATTGCGGCAGGACATTGTCGATCTCCAGAAGACGCAATTCGACTATGTCGTGCTGGATGAAGCCCAGGCGATCAAGAATTCAGATTCGCAGGCCGCCAAAGCGTGTCGTCTGCTGATGTCGGATCATCGACTGGCGATGACGGGAACGCCGGTCGAAAACCATCTGGGGGAACTGTGGTCGCTGTTTGAATTCCTGAATCCCGGCATGCTCGGTGCCAGCAGCGCGTTTCAGAAACTAACGGCTGCATCCAATAACGAAGAGGACAAAATCGCTGCTCTGAACACGCTGTCGAAAGCGCTGCGGCCGTTCATGCTGCGACGAACGAAGCAACAGGTACTGACAGAACTTCCCGGCAAAACCGAACAGACTTTGTATTGCGAGATGCCGCCAAAACAACGCAAACTGTACAACGAACTGCGGGATTATTACCGAGTCCAGTTGTCCTCGAAGATCAAGGAACTTGGTCTGAAACGATCGAAGATTCATGTCCTGGAAGCATTGCTCCGACTGCGCCAGGCAGCGTGTCATCAAGGGCTGATTGATTCCAAACGCCAGCACGAAGACAGCGCGAAGCTGGATGCGATTCTGGAACAACTGACTCAGATTGCAGCAGACGGCCACAAGGCCCTCGTGTTTTCTCAGTTCACCAGCCTGCTGGCGATCGTGAAGAAGAAACTGGACAAGGTCGGAATCCGGTACGAGTATCTCGATGGCAAATCCAACAAGCGACAGGAGATCGTATCACGCTTTCAGAATGATGAAACCTGCCCGCTGTTTCTGATCAGCCTGAAAGCGGGCGGACACGGATTGAATCTCACCGCCGCCGATTATGTATTCATCCTCGACCCGTGGTGGAATCCCGCCGTGGAAGCTCAGGCCGTCGATCGTGCCCACCGCATCGGCCAGGACCGGCATGTGTTTGCGTATCGCCTGATCTGCAAAGATACGGTGGAGGAACGTATTCTGGAGATGCAAAAGGACAAGAAACAACTGGCCGAATCCATCATCACCGCCGACGCCAGCCTGATCAGCTCGCTGTCTGCGGAAGACTTGACGTTGTTGTTAAGCTGACAGGGATCGTAAGTACCGTTTTTGTCGGGCGGAAGCTGGCAGTTCGATCGTCCGTCAATGCCAAGTGACTCGTCAATGCTATGCCGCACGCGGTTGGCATTGGCTCGTTTAACCGCGTGCCCAGCGGGCCGCGATTGTTGTATTTGAAATTTCGTATTTGAAATTTGAGATTTGAGATTTGAAATACGAAGCGCGGGGCGTTGCCCACGCGGTTAAACGCATGTGCCATCCTCAACCTCGCGTTATAAGTGACTCGCCAACGCGAAGATTCAGAGTTCAATGCGAGCCGACGGAGCGGCTCGCCTGCGTAGTTCAGCCGCTCCGTCGGCCGTGAACGTTGCTTGATTCATAATATCCACCGATAGAGTCACTGCCCGGCTTGCTGTTTCATTTGTTCGACGATCCAGTAAACCGCTGGCCAGTTTGT
>JANOUN010000121.1:0-2262 GCA_031416875.1 Planctomycetota bacterium
GGTAGACTTTCCGGAATTCGGCGCGCCCACGATGGCAACCTCGAACCCATCACGATTGCCGCTCGAAGCAGTGACGGGATCGTCCTGCAAACTCAGCTCGTGAACCCAAATCCTCGCGGGAAAAAAATCCCCGACGTCACACCAATTCGTTCAAGTCCTTTGAAGCCACAAGTCTCTCCGACAATGACAACTGCTACTGCCATAGCAGCCACTGATCGCCCATTGCGGCGTTTCCGATTTGCTGCAACCTCCGGCGATTCGCTGCTACGGGTCTTGAGAGATTCGATCAGCCGCACGGATCAGCTTCTCGCGGATCGCGATTGCCGTATCCAGCGCGAGCGTGAGCAATCGACACCAGCGTCATCACACTTCGTGACCGGGGATCAGTTCCGTGCAACGATACTCGCGGCTTCCGCGGAACAGCTGAGCGAGCGACTGGCGGCAGCCATTAAGTCAGCCGAAGCAGGAAAGTTCAGGACGCTGCTGGATCGGGAACGCGTGATCCTTTGGCAAACACAGGACGAAGCTTCGCGCGTTGCCTGGCTGTTTCCAGGGCAGGGGTCGCACTACCCTGGAACGCCGGCGGTCTTTTCGGCCAGCGAACACGCGCGCCGCACACTGGCAACAGTCGATGATCTGTACGCTGCCGGTAATCTGCCACGGCTGAGTTCTGTGTTTGGCAATACCGCGATCAAGCCCGGCGAAGACGTGTGGTGGGCTCAGGCCTGGGTTCTGGGTGTTTCAGCGGCCCTGATCGTAGCACTCAAGGCCGAAGGATTGCGCCCGGACGCGGTGCTGGGCCACAGTTTTGGGGAGTTTACGGCTTCGCTGGCAGCGAACGTCACAACGCTGTCTCAATCAGTCGAGCTGGCGAAGCATCGAGCCAACGCAGTGATGTCCCACATGCGAGTTCCCGGCGGCCTATTATCGATCCGCGCAGCCGTGCATGAAGTGGATGCGATTCTGAAGCCTGCCGGACTGACCGCCTATGTGACGCATCTCAATTCGACACGGCAAACTGTCATTGCCGGCAGTCGTGAAGGCATCGCGGCAGCGAAAGCACTGCTGGACCAAAAGGGCCTGCCGTCGATGTCAATTCCGGTTCCCGCGCCGTTTCATACTCCATTGCTTGCGGCAGCGGAAGTGGCATTTGAACGGATGTCTGCCAGCGTTTCGATGCGGCCGCCGGTGTGCGGATTTCTGTCAGCCACCAGTGTCCAGTATCTGGCCGAACCATGCAGCATTCGCAACAGCCTTGTGCGCCAACTGACTCAGCCTGTGATGTACATGCCTTCAATTCAACGGATGCTGGGTGAAGGCTTCCGTGTCCTGCTCGAAGTCGGTCCCAATGATGTGCTCACTCGGATGAACCGAGACATCGTCGATTCTCAGGCAATTTGCCTGAGCCTTGATGTTCCCGGTCAGCCGTTTGAAGAACGAATCCAGTTGGTGCAGGCCGTAATGGAGTGTGTCGCCAATGTCCATGTGCCACAGCTTTCCGCGTCGCCGGGTCCACAGTCGAGTTCATCGCCGATCGAACAGGCCAGCAGTTCAGTTTCAGTCGCCCCCGCTCCAGCTGTCTTTGACGTGACGCGTTCGCGCCGCGTGACGCGGAAGTCGATCACGCCATCGAATGAACCTGCAGTAATTCCGGCTGCTTTGGATACCAGAGCATCACTGAACGGTCGATCGGTGAATTCGCCGGAGTTGCCTCAGCCCCTGTGGGCCGCTGTCGCCGACAGCGGAGAGAAAAATGGTCGATCGGTGCATCCGACAGAGTTGCCTCAAAGGGGCATTCAGCCTGCGCTGCAGCCCGTGTCGTCATCGAAAACCCCTCCGGCGATTTCAGACGCACAGTTGCGGAAATTCACCAGAGACCTGGTGGTTGAACTGACGGGTTATGCACCGGACATTGTGGACTTCGAAGCGGATCTGGAAGCGGATCTCGGTATTGACAGCATCAAGAAAGCGCAGATTCTTGGTGAGCTTGGTGAATGGCTTGGATTGACGGTTCGCCCGGAATCGCTGCGAATGGATTCTGTACGAACGCTGGACGATGCCGTTCGGATAGCTCAGACGCTGGCGGCGCAGAATGCCACAGCGAGCCAGAACGTGTCAGCACACGAACCATTCCAGCAGCAAAACAGCCCGGCTGTCCAGGCAGTGCCGGATTTCTCGATGGCTAACTCTGATCAGGGCCGCGGTCAGGCAAATCACGATGCAGAACATCGCGGCACATTGCCGCCGAATGATCAGCTGGAT
>JANOUN010000122.1:0-4569 GCA_031416875.1 Planctomycetota bacterium
GAATTCTGACGAATCCGGCTACAACAAAACATTTCAATCAGACCCGCGAGGACTATAAAGCCCGCACTCCAGCAGACTATTTCAATTCCAACTCCGCATGCAATGCGCCAGATTCCTTTAACATCTGAAAAATTGAGCTCAGATCGCGCGGGCTGACACCGAGTGCATTCAGCGAAGCCGCCAGATCACCCACGGTCACATTCTGATCAATCACGTTAATCACTCCTCCCGGCTCCGTCACATCCACAGAAGTACGCGGGACAATTTTTGTTTCTCCGTTGCTGAATGGCGCGGGCTGCGAAACTTCAGGTGTCTCAACCGTACTGACGATCAGGTTGCCGTGCGTGATCGCGACCTGAGACAGCTTGACGTCACTGCCGATCACGATTGTTCCAGTCCTCTCGTTGATGACGACGCGGGCGATGGAACCCGGAGTCACGGTGAGTTCCTGACATTCCGCGACAAACCGAAAATCGTCGCCGACCGCTGAGGCGGGCAAGCGCACGGCCACTGTCGCGGGATCACGCACGATCGCAGATCCTGGACTGTAGAGATTGATGGCCGACGCGACATTCATCGCGGTCAGATAGTGCGGAGAGCGCAACAGCAATTCGAAGACCCCGTTCCTGAAGACCGTGCAGGGCACTTCCGCCTCCACTGTCCCGCCCATTGGAATCCGCCCGGTGGTTGGATGGTTCTTGGTGACACTGGCGGCATCACCCGAGAAATCTCCGCCGTTCAATGAAATCGGGCCGGAAGCGAGCACATAGACTTCTCCGTCGGGACCGTACAGTTCCGTAGCGACCAGAATGCCGCCAGTCAGACTTTTGGCGTTGTCAAATGCAGAGACCGTGACATCAATGCGCTGGCCATTCTTCGCATGCGGCGACAGCGTGGCGTTCACCAGCGCGACCGACATGTTGTCCGTTTTCTCCTGCGACCGCTGGATGTTCTCACGCAAATCCGGATCCGCGCGATTTCCCATTTTCTGCAGCAAATTCAGCGCGAACTGTTTGGTGGTCTGACTGTTTCCGCCAGTTCCGGCCAGACCGATCACCAGCCCCATTCCGGTGATCTGATTCGGATGTTCGCCGGCAATCTGCGTAATGTCCCGAATCCGGACGAGAGGTTCGCCCGCTGTTGCAGACAGCATCGAAAGCGTCAGTATGAGGCAGAGCGCAACAAAAGTGCGAAGCATGACAGATGATCCGGATGAGTTCTTAATCATAATCTTCATCTTAATCATAATCGATGAGCCATTCAGATTATACCGCGCGGTTGAGGATGGCACCTTCGTTTAACCGCGTGGGCAACGCCCCGCGCATAAAACTCCATCCATCGGGACGGTGCTCGCGCGGCCCGCTGGGCACGCGGTTAAACAATCCAATGCCACCAGTTGCGGCATAAGTGCCTGATTTAAGATTAAGATTAAGATTACGCTTCAGAACGGCCACACCTTGTTCGCCGCTTTGCTGAACCAGCCTTGGCGTACGAATTGCCGAGACGGTCCGTCGCCTTCATAGACGGTTCGCAGATCGGCCACGTAGCGGGAATTGACCTTGTTGTCGGGACCAAGATCAATCGCCCGCACCATCCCGGAGATGAGGAGATTTCTTTGTTCACCGGCAATCGAGAGTGTGCGTCGGCCGGCCAGCAGCATGTTTCCGTTGGGCAACACATCGACGACTGATACGGTGATCTGGTCAGTGAAGCCACGGGAGTCTTTATAGCTTGCTTTGCCGCTGAAGTTTCGGCCAGCGGTATTGCTGAGATCCAGCGCGGCATGGGATTCCTGCGTCGCCAGCCCGCCCCCCGATGACGCGACAAAATCCGACTTCACGCTGTTACCGCTGGATTTGCTCATGGACTTGTCTTCACTGTTTTCCACTTCCGAGGATTCCTCAACGACAATCGTGACCAGATCTCCCACGTTGCGAGCGCGGGAATCCTGGCACAGATAAGCCCGTTGCGGATTCCGTTTCTGCCACAAGGAATCGCCGCGGAGTGTTCCTGTAGTGGAGCAAATGGCCGCCAGCGTCAGTGCGAGCGTGTTGCGTCGAATATGTCGTTTCATGTTCCGTTCTCCATTCTGTATATACATCGGTCGCAGAACGCCCTGTTTACGTAGCTCAGTCGCTCCGCGACTGAGATTCACACCTGACCACATTCCCCGGAAATTCAAGTTTCCCGCGAGCCGAAAACGCTCTTTCGTACTTCATCAAACTCGTTCGTCACAGGCATCATGGATTAGTATTCATCACGATGCGCATCAAAGCATGCGAGTCGCGGAGCGACGTCGCCTACTGCACGCGCACAAGGGCCTGGCCGGGGCCGAGGATTTCGCCGACGATTTCTTTTCCGGAATCCCGGTTTTTCATTCTGAGGCGATCACCAAGTCGACCATCTTCCAGGGCTTCGAGATTGCGAATCGATGTTCGCAGCCGGCGAGCCATGGCGATCACGTGCATGGCATCACCTTTTTTTACCAGGATGTCCCCGTTCGATCGCGTCGCTGTCTGCAAATCCCGCATCTGAACAATCGAACCCGCGACCACATTTCCACGGACACTGCGTCCCAGAATCTCGTTCGGGTCCAGTTCATCCACCTCAGTCGTCATGAATCGGTTTTCAAACTGGATGTTGGAATCATTGATCGGTATTTCGCGACTCAACGAGATCCTCGCCACGGCGACGTGATGTCTTCGACGTACGTCAAAAACTGCAGACCGAGTCGAAAGTAATTCGTCATCGTTCCAGACCTGCACTGAGAGCGTCACCGGGCCCAGCGACCGCCGCGCGGGAGGTAAGACTTTCAGTTGGAGATTTTCTCTGTCGCGCAGATCTTTCGGCAGTGTCTGCACAAAACCGCTCTGCAGCAACACCTTCAGATCCTGCGGTTCAACATTCAGCGCCTGAGTCAGAACAATCAACGCCTGATCTTCCACTTGAGTATCAGTTAACTTCTGTGACGGCTGAAAGATGACGACAGTCTGGTCAGCACCGGAAAGAGTCAGGTCTTCCATCCGAAAACCTGCGAGGATCAGACGAATCCTGATAAATCGCTGAGTAATCGATTCTGATGCCAGTGTTAGGTCCAGCAGCCTGACCTCCACGTCTTCGGCTTCTTTTTTGCGAATGGGATCACTGCAGGACACAGTCGCGATCGAACTCAGCAGTACCTGGCTTCCGTGAACAACGGCAGTCTCTTTCAGCTCAATCTGGATTTCAGCCGCGATGGCCGGGCCCGAGAGTGCGTCAGACGCAAAGCCCGCGCAGAGGGCCAGGATCACACCGCAGGAGTTTATTGAACGGCGGGAATTCATAAGGTTACCTGATGATGTCTATAGAGGTCGAAAGCATTTCATCTCCGGCGCGAATCGCCCGGGAATTGATTTCGTAAGCGCGCTGCGCCGCAATCAAGGAAATGAGTTCCGTGACGACTTCCACGTTGGAGCCTTCGAGAAAGCCCTGATTCAGCTGGCCATAGCCGATGGCACCCGGGGTTCCAAGCTGCGCCGCTCCGGATGCCACCGTTTCGGAGTACAGATTATTTCCTTCGCTCGACAAACCAGCGGGATTCAGAAACGTGGCAATCTGCAGCTGTCCAACCGTTTGTCGCCCTTGTGCCGAGCCAGTCGTACCGGCCTGGACCGTGCCGTCTTTTCCGACCGTGATCGATCCGACGTCGCTGCCGGTGTTGATTGTGATTCCGGGCTGGACGACAAAGCCGTCCGGCGTTGTCAGGCGGCCCTGGTTGTCGAGCTTGAAACTGCCAGCGCGTGTGTAACGGGTCTCACCGTTTGTGACCACAACAGGAAAGAAACCATCCCCTTCAATGGCAACATCGAGGGGGTTTCCGGTCTGCTCGGCCGTCCCGTTCACGAAACTCTTGCTGGTCGCCACCACGCGAACGCCATTGCCGATCTGCAAACCGGTGGGTGACACCTGCGCCGTACTCACGGAACTTCCGGGCGCACGCTGATTTGAATAATACAGGTCAGCGAAGTCCATGCGGCTGCGTTTGAAGGCGGTCGTATTGACGTTGGCCAGATTGTTCGCCGTATTGTCAATGAGCATCTCCTGCGCCTTCATCCCTGTGGCGCTGGTGTAGAGGGCTCGTAACATGCTGCGTTTCCTGCGTGAATTGAAGTTGTGATTGTTCAGTCACTGCGCCATCGGCGCGATTTGGGTGTTTCTTGGTCATGAAAGTAGGGTGTGTGCAGCGTTAGCGGAACACACCAGTTTCTCACACTTTCTCAAAATGGTGCGTTGCGCTCCGCTTCACGCACCCTACGATTAAATCAACAAACCGCGAGTTCAGTGTGTCGTGTGCGGCAATTACCTCAGACCAATTCGCTTCTGAATGGATTCGGCAATTGTGTTGAGTGCTTTCTGAGCCGCGTCGCGATGTCGCGAAATGGCAATCATGTTGATGAGTTCGTCCACTGAGGACGTGTTCGCCATTTCCAGCCGCCCTTGCAAAACTTCGGCGGAACTGCCTGTTGTCACTGCGCCCGGTGATGCCGTGAACAGCGACGCTCCTGCTGCCTTCAGCACGCTGTTGTCGGC
>JANOUN010000123.1:0-3394 GCA_031416875.1 Planctomycetota bacterium
CAGAAAAGTTCCGGCAATCGGGTCGTAAAGTTGTGCGACGTCTTTCGTCTTGACCAGCCCGGCATGGCGGATCGAAGCCCAAATCTGATCGCACAGCAGACGGTTCTCCGGACTGTTTGTGCTGCCGTAGTTGTCAAATTCGATCTGAAAATCCGCGAAGTCCCGAATGTGCGCCTCACGCATATCGGCAATGACGGCTTCTTCCGAACGGCCTTCGCGGCGGGCTCGAATCATGATGGCCGTGCCGTGCGTGTCGTCGGCACACACAAAAATACACCGATGGCCGCGCAGCTTCTGAAAACGCACCCAGATATCCGTCTGGATGTATTCCACAAGATGACCAATATGAATATGTCCGTTCGCGTATGGCAACGCAGCGGTGACAAGAATCTGACGAGACATTACGGGACGGTTCCAATCCACAAAAGCAAAACGCAGGCAATTCCGGCGCGAATTGGACCTGACTGAGCGACACGGGTCAACTGGTCTGCCTCACGTCTCATGGAAGACACGAGAGCCGGGCGTTTGGATCGGGCGGTATCCTGTCAGACCTTCTGAATCAGCCCGATTCGATGCGGACTGCGTTTTGCGAGCAATTTACCGGGTCTTCGCGATGTGAGAGACCCGTGGCATTCAATTTGTCCCTGGCCACAGCAACCCCGAGTGTCAGCAAGAAGTTTTTTTCGGAGGAACTTGAACCGCAAGATCCCTCGCTGACGATTCGGGTTAATATCTGCCCCTGTATTGGGGATGCCGCGGGTGAAACTGGTCCAGATTGTCACGGCCCAACCCGGCTCGTCGGCTGCAATCGAAATGATCGGCAGAGTTTGACGGGGTTCCCGACACGGCAAAGTCTGCGAAAAGATCCGGGGCGAACGAGTGAATCCAAAGGCAACCAGTTCTTCGCTCTCGTTTATGCGCTATCTTTCAGAGGACTCTGATTGATTGACTCTGGACGGATTTGACTCGCCATGGCAAAGGGCTCTGGAACAGGCAGAAAGAAAGCATCGAAAGCTGCAGCATCACCACTACCGGCACCGCCGGTTGCAAAGCTGCGTGTGACGTCCTGGTTCTTTCGTCCGCGGCAATTGATGATCACCGCGGCAGTGGCGTTGACGATGATCATGATTCCGGTCCTTGCACGCAGGATGCCGAAGCTGAATGATCGTCCGGAGTATCGAATCGGGGCTGATCAGGTTTCGATTTCAACACCACCAAACTGGATTCCTTCGGATCTGGCACAACAGGTGTTTATTCGCGCTGGTCTGGAGGAAAATCAATCACTGCTGGATGCGACACTGAGTGAACGGGTTGCGGCGGCGTTTCATACTCACCCATGGGTTCAGGAAGTCCGCAGTGTCCGCAAGACATACCCGGCCAGAATTCATGTGGATATCGTTTATCGAGAGCCAGTGGCGATGGTCAAAGGTGTTGACGGTTATTACCCGATCGATCGCCACGGCATCCTGCTGCCAGCCAGAGATTTTTCCGATGCCGACATCGAGAGATATCCGGTGATCGAGCGGGTGGCGAGTGTGCCGATGGGTAAGCTCGGCGAATCCTGGGGCGATCCGGCTGTCAGCGGCGCTGCCGAACTTGCTGCCACGCTGCATGCGAAACGTGAGGGCAAAGATTCATGGTGGAGCGAACTGGAATTGACGGCCATTCTGATGCCGCGTCGAGTCGCCTTGATCGAAGACGCTGACGAACTGGAGTATGAACTGCGAACCAAAGGCGGCTCCGAAATCCTCTGGGGCCGCGGTCCGAATTCACGACATCCCGGCGAGCTTGCAGTCGCTCAGAAACTGCAGCGGCTCAGCGAATACCAGCGCGACTACGGTGGTTTCGATGACGCGCACGGCCCCTACCAGATCGACATCCGCCCCTGGCAGGGCATTGACCGGGGAATCCTGGCAAGGGAAGTCCGCGAGACGACGATGCGATAAGAATGTACGTCACGTGTTTCAGTGCCAAAGGCACACAATGTGACAGCTCAGTCGCAACTTGCTGGTAATATGCGAAGCGCATGTCCCAAGCTCCCAAGAGGCGAAATGTTCGTGCATCCCCATTACGCCCTTATTCGGGCAACGGCAAGTCATGTGAGCGGCAATGACACGATGACGATTGTTGAGGTCACGGTATGACGCATATCGCCCCGTTGGGGCTTTTGGGTCGCATTTGGGCGTTGACCCAGGGCGTTGCCCTGGGCTATCACCTTGTGGGCCTTTGGCCCGGAATCGCACTACGTGTTCGATCGGTACTCGTGTCATCAATGAATGGATGAAACACATGCCTCAATCTCTTGCCGGGCTTCTTGTCCACATTGTGTTCTCCACCAAACATCGTGATTGAATCATTGCGGACGACATACGGGATGAATTGCATGCCTACACCGGAGGCATCATCGACAATCTGAAAGGAACGCTGCTTCATGCCGGCTCGGTCCAGGATCATGTTCATTTGCTGGCGGCCCATCCTCGAACATGTTCGCCAGCCGAACTCATCGAAGAGATAAAGACAGGGACATCGAAGTGGATCAAGACCAAGGGCAAACAATACAAAGACTTTCATTGGCAGGCCGGTTACGGGATTTTCTCGATCAGCCCTTCGCATCGCCTGGAACTTGAAAAGTATCTGGATGACCAGGCAGAGCATCATCTCAAGGAATCATATCAGGACGAGTTTCGGCGGCTGTTGCAGAAATATGGAATCGAATTTGACGAACGATATGTGTGGGATTGAGGAGAATGAGTTGTGTTGCCATGCGATTGCCGCAATGCGCCCCAATGTGAGACGTGGATTTGCGTTTTGCCCCAAAGGGGCATTATGTGAAAGCCTGGGGCAACGCCCCAGGTAAAAGGCGAGGGAATGAAAAAGCCCCAACGGGGCGAAATGAAGACGCAACAGCATTTCGCTCCGTTGCGGCTTAGGTCGCGTTGTGACGCGTTAACCCAGGGTTATCACATTGAAGGTCTCCACGTGAGATGGCGTCGGCTCGATCGGCGGATCTGACTTTGCAGACACTTTCGACGTGATGATTTCTTCGGCGCGACGACTGCACAGCAACTTGATCCGTTCCTGGAGTTTTGCAACAACCGCCTTGCGTTCGGCAGCATCGTTTAGTGGCTCACCGACGACCGAAGCCGCCACGTTGTCACGCAGTTCTTTGGCATCGTGATAGATGCCGTTAAAGAAATCTCCAGGGACGCTCGTCGCTTCGGTCTTCTTTCGTGAAACTCCGCAGCGGAACAATACATGTGCGGCAGTCGAAAAAATCCAGGTATAACAGCCTTTTTTGCCGACTTTCCAGCCAGTTTCGTCGATGTACACAATCCTCAGGCAGATCGCGAATGTCGTATCGCAGATAGACGGCTTTGCCATCGACGATTCGCCA
>JANOUN010000124.1:0-4477 GCA_031416875.1 Planctomycetota bacterium
CCGGTAGCCGTTAATAGGAGAAACGAACCACGGTATTGTTCTTCCACAAACCAGCCGGTGGTGATGCTGCCGTTGGCGGTGAGGTCGGTGTCGGGGCGGATCCAGTCGCTGATGCCGTCGTTGTCGAGGTCGGTGGTCGCCTGATACGCATCGAAGCCGCCGACGCCGTCGGTGACGTACCAGGGAACGTTGCCCTGAGGCTGGTCGGCGATGCCGTCGGTGCGGGTGACGTGATACCGGACGGCTTCGCCAATCGCAAAGTTCGTCCCAGCCGCCGCGTCGTTCGTGCTGGTGATGATCGCCGTCTGACCGGGATAATAGTCCTGCAGGTCGGTGGTGACCACTGCGGCCAGCAGCACGCGGGCTTCTAACTGCTCGTTGCTCCCCAACTGACTGCGATTCATTCGTCGCCGCCTGATCGGGCCACTCTGGACTCGATTGGATCGAACACAGGTAGAAAATCGCTGCAAGAAACTTTTCCAGGGAGGAATCATCTACACGGTCTCCAAGCTTCGAAACGTTGATGAAAATGGTGAGAAGGCTCAGCTAAAAGGTGTCAGGAACCGTTTAGCTGAAAAATGGCGTATTCGGTTCCTGACACCTTTGTTATCCCGGGTGATGACACCCTGAACGATTTCGTTGGCGAGTAAGCTAAGGCGGTCTATTCTGCGACGCACCTAAGAATTGCGAATATTTTCCAGGAAGAAGAGGTTTGCGCTTAAGGGCGTAGGATTTACCTTGTTTTGGGTATGTACACATATTCACATCTCGCGTGAATTGGCAAGAAACGTGTACAAATGAACCGTATTTGATGGCCGCACTTTTTCCAAGGGGACGGTCGAGAGGTGGTTTTCGACGCTGCAACGTCCTGTTTGCCAGCTCGTGGGCTGTGCGGTTGAGGAAGATTGGGGACCTCCGTCGTTTATCCGCGGTCATCTGCTGAGCAGTGTTCTTATCTGTGAAATCCGCGAAATCCGTGGTCAAAAACTCTTTCACGCTCGTCCGTGGATTATCGAAGATTAACGTCGTTTAGTGTTCCATGCGTTTGTCACTTTGGGTTGCGGGCGAAGCCCGCGCCAAGTCCATTCGAATTGGACCGAATGAAGCGAGCAGGCCGGCTTTTAACTCTTCAGGACGCAAAGGGGGCTGTTCACTTGTTTCTGAGCAGATAGCCAACCAGTTCGTCGCGGGAATGCACACCCAGCTTCTTGAAGATGCTGTTCAGCTGCGTGCGGACCGTATGAGGGCTGCGTTTGAGTTGCTCGCCGATTTCCGAAGGCGTCGTGTAGCCTCGCGAAACCCACAGCAGAACTTGCCTTTCCGCATTTGAAAGCGTTGCACACAGATCGATTTCAGGATTCGTGGCGGGGAGTTCAGGCGGCTTAAAACTGAGCGTTTCCTGTCGGCTTTCAGCGGGGCGCACAACCGGGTTGATGAAGCCAGAGGAGTCTTCGTTATCGATCAATGTCAGCTCCAGCTTTCCGAGACAGATACGATCCCCGATCACAATCCGAGCGTCGCTTTCCCGGGGGATACCAAGCCCGTTCACACGGGTTCCACAGGTCGATTTCAGATCTGCAATCCATGCTCCCATGTGATTGCTCCAGATCTTCGCGTGATTGCGCGAGACAGTGCGATGGCTTTGGGGCGTTTTTATGTCTGCATTGGCATTACGCCCAATAATCTGCGGAGTAGATGAAACAGCAGCATACCATTCAGAACGCGGAACATTCGTGATCAGCAGCCCAACCTGGGGATCCAACATAAACAAGGCTCTACAATCTGGTACAAAAAGCGTAATTCAGGCTCGACTGTCCCATGTTTTCCCTGACGACCCCATCCAGCTCTCCATCTGCTTCACCAACGGCACGAGGCCGTTGGGGTCGAACATCGGGTCGCACTTCTGCGTTGCCCTGTCCTCCGCTCAGGCATTGTCCAGCGTAGCGGGACTTTGGAGTGGCCGCAATCATTGGCTGAGAAAGAAGTGCATGAACCATGAAATGCTCGACAGGCGGACGCGCTTTTCCTTCAGGCCCTTCGCGTCATTGCGAATCGAGTTCAACTCAAACTCCGTCGGTTCGGCCGGAAGGCCATCTTTCGTCTTGCGAGCCGGACACAACACCCACCACTTCCGAGGATTCTGCCAACCGTAGCCATCGCGTCAAAAAGTGCTGTGTCCCCGTTTGCCCCATCCGAATTCAGGAGACCAGCATGTGGCGCAGTATTTCGGGCGAGCGTTTACAAGAGTGCGAGTCGCGGAGCGACATCGCCTACGTAGCTCAGTCGCTCCGCCGACTGAGATTCCAGAGGTGAAATGTGGTTGCGTCATTAACGGCGACTTTTGAGAACTGCAACGCTACGATGATTTCGCACAGGCTTTGCGGGAATTGCTTTTTCCGGGACGCGGTTCAGCGTACGATAACGCTCATCTCTTAACCATTCTCCCCCGCCCCTTTCCAGTCGCCTTTCCACTATGCCCATGCCCATTGCGTCGCAGATCAACCCGCTTCCATCTGCAGTCAACCCGGTCATTCGGCCTGTGACCACATTCTCCCCCGATCTCGGAGGAGGAAGACCTGGACGCCATGGGTTGCTGTTGGTTTTTGTCTTTATATTGATATTGATAATCCATGCCGGTTCCCTTGCTGCCGTCGCGTGGGCCACAACCGATGAACCAATTGACGAAGCGGTGGCCGTTCAGACGTACCAGCAGTTCCTGAAAGTCCTGCTCCGCAATCCACGATTTGGAACGGCCTATGAACGTGTCTATGAGTTTCATACGACCCGAGGCACCATTCAGGCCTTTCACGACAGGTTGGCAGATGTCGCCGGACTGCCGAATCTGAAGGCAGCGGAAGGGCAGGCTGCGGACTCCGCCATTCCGGAATTTGCAACACTGCCGGATCAAGGCACGGCTGCGCTGCTTGTCGGGATGCTCGACCTGCGGCATGTCCAGGGAGCGGCTGCGGTCACAGCACTGGAACGAGCGGTTCAGCTGCGACCCGACGATGCCATGGCGCATTGGTATCTCGGCAAGGCCAGAATCATGAACCGCCAGTCCGATCTGGCACCAGAATCGTTTGAGCGAGCGATTGCATGTCGTCCGGTCAAAACCGATCTGCTGGAAATCTACAAGGAACTGGCTCGTACGCTGCAACATTCTCAGCGGGACGCTGAAGCGCTCGACGCATGGCAGCGACTGGAGACTGTGTTTCCTGGCGACGCGCGAGTCAAGGAACAAATCGCCGTCGCGCTGACTCAGGACGGACGCTGGCAGGAAGCGTTGGCGCGTTACGAATCGCTGGCAAGTGAATCGAAGAATCCGGAACAGCGAGTCCAGGCAAATCTCGCCGCGGCCGATCTGATGATTCAGCTCGGGCGTCCACAGGACGCGATCGCCCTGCTTGAAGCACAATTAGCTACGCTGGATGATGAAAGCTGGCTGTTCCGGGAGATTCGTCGCCGCATTGAAGCCACTTTTCGCAGCCGGGATGATCTGCCCGGGCTGGTGGCTTATTATGAAACGTGGATCGCAGGTCATGCCGAAGACGTCGATGCAATGGCTCGACTGGGTCGTACGCTGTCGCTGCAGAATAAGACAACCGAAGCAACTGCATGGTATCGCAAAGCGATTGCGCTGGCTCCCACGAATGTCGCGCTGCGAGAATCGCTGATTGAACAACTCGTGCGCGATGATCAGTTGACTGATGCTGTTGCGCAGTACGAACAGATGGCTCAGTTCGATGCGGGCAACCGCGATCACATCGAAGCCTGGGGCCAATTGTATTTGTCTCGCAAAGATCTGCCGCTTCCCGAACGTCAGACCAAAGCCGCAGCCATCTGGGAACGGCTGATCGTCGATCGCGGCGACGATCCCGCCGCGCTGAGTCGTCTGGCGGAACTGATGCGGCGTGCTGAACTCACCGACCGCGCGATTGAACTGTATCGACAAGCCATCGACAAGGCGCCACACGAACCGCAGTATCGGGAGTATCTCGGTGAATACCTGCATCGGCTTCAGCGGACAGATGAAGCGCTGGCCACATGGAGGCAGATCGCTGCCGGGGATCGCCGTGTCAAAGCAAATCTCATTCGGCTGGCCGAAGTTCTGAATCGCTTTGGTCACACCGATCCTGCGATTGTTGCGATGCGAGATGCCTGCAGCCTCGACCCCGATCCGGTTGAACGCATCAAGTTTGGGGAAATGCTGCGAACTGCCGGAGAAGCCACCGTTGAATCCAGAACCGGTTTGATTCGAGCGATCGGCGAGGCTAACCAGGTCACCCAGGCATCTGAAGAGGCCTCGCCGATGGCTCGGGTCAAACAGGAGCTGTTCACCGAAGCATTCCAGCAACTCGACCTCGCTGAACAGTCCGCCGAAACGCCGGACGAACGGCAACTGATCCTGCGTGATCGAGTCAAAACGCTGATCGCCGCTGGCCAGCTCGAAGCACAAACGGCTCTGCTTGCTGCGGAA
>JANOUN010000125.1:0-10563 GCA_031416875.1 Planctomycetota bacterium
GTTCTTGACGGTGCCTTTTCGCAGCTGGCCGATCTCCAGATTTGAAAGCAGCGTCTTCTTCATCTTTTCGCGTTCTTCTTCGATCAGACGACGGCGTGACACAACGATGTTGCGTCGCGCTTCGTCGATCTTCAGAATCATGCATTCGATTTCCTGACCGATGTATTCCGCGATGTCGTTCGGACGGCGGATATCCACCTGGCTGGCGGGCAGGAACACGTTGACGCCAATATTGATCAGCAGGCCGCCCTTGATCTTGCGGATGACCTGGCCTTTGACAACATCGCCCTCGTTGTGAGTGCTGATGATTTTTTCCCACTCGCGAACACGATCCGCCTTGCGCTTGGACAGCACAATCAGACCGATGGAGTCTTCAAACTCTTCGAGCAGGACTTCGATTCGCTGGCCGATCTCCGGAGGAGGCTCATTTTCGTCCCATTCATCGCGCTGGACGACGCCTTCACTCTTGAAGCCGATGTCGACGACAACTTCCTCATTATCGACACGAACAATTGTTCCGTGCAGAATATCATTCAGAGCATATGTCTGTGCTTCTGATTCGTAAAAGACGCTTTCGTCATCTGCAAAATCCGGGAACGACGCGGACATCACCGCATCCAGTTCGCTGTCCTCGACACCATACTCCCGCAAAAGATTACGATCGACCATATTAAATACTTCCATCCACCACGGGACGTTCGACAGGTCAACCCGGCCGAAAATTCCGACTTAGAGGCACGCGAGAGACCGTCGCAGCACATGCGCGACACCAAGAGCCTTCTCGACGAAGAACTCGGCACCATACTCGATCCTGCCTCAGAAGTCCAGTCGAGCCACCGACAGTCGCCAGAGCCTGGAATCCTCATAAGCTGTTTGTGAGTCGCACTTTAAGGGCCTCGGCCGACGTTGGGCGAACTCCTTGTGCTTCATCCTGGGTTCCTGTGCCTGTCTGCAAGCGTAGACCGACATCTCACCTGATGTCCCTCGCTTTGTAACCCCGAAGCGTCAGCGAGTGGATTTTGGAGGTGCGTTTTCCCCAGGAAAGCCAGTCGCGCTTAAGCGTATGCCAATCGCCGACTGGCACTTAAACTCCACCGGGCTTCCCAAACAAACGCCTTGAGCTTCGGCTCGAATGGCCCTCACTGACACCAGCTCACTCCGCTCAACAGGGATTCTATCCCGCTTGGACTTGGCTTTTATCACTGCGTAAGGACGGCTGCAAGCGGTCTGTTGATTTAATACCAACCCGAAGCGCCAGCGAGGCTGAAATGGCTGAATTCCTCGCTGGCGCTTCGGGTTGGTATGACCATGAGCCCCAAAAATCACTAAATCAACAACCCGCAAGCATGGTGGGGTGACTCCTTGATAAAACCAAAAAACCGCCAATTGCGCGACCCTGGACGCGTTTGCAATTACGTCGTTGGAGGATTGACTCACTGTTTTTATGACAGAGGGCGTTTGCCCAAGAACTTGCTGTTCCGGATGTGACGCGAGCGAACAAGCCGGAGTGATTGCCCGTTGTCCTGAGTCGCAATGAGATTGCGAGGATACTTCCGAAGTTTACGGGGTTGCGGCGACTTGTCGCCGCTTTGGCTTTCCACTGCCGCATGGTCAGGCAACTAATCTGGATGACGAAGGCCGAGGGCGATGGCGGTTTGAGCGGAGGTTTCTCTGAATGACGCAAGATAACCGGTGGGCTGCGAGCCCTGAAAAAGAAAGCGATGACGTGTCATCGCACTCCAAAGTTTGATGATCCACGCCCATGGGGGACGAGTTTGACAGGCAAGAAAATTCAGGGCAAGAAAATTCGGCACAGACTGAGTTCAATTTTCTTACCTGTCATCTTCTTGCCTTGAAGTGATGTCTGAATTGAGACGTGTGATGGTGAATCGCAGGAAATGCACAACAGTTTGAACCACGGAAGCCTCGGTCGACGCGGAAGGCATCGCAGGGTGGGAGTTGGCCGAAGAATGGTGGTAGAAAAATGAGCGTGTGACCTCGACCCGGAGAGTCAAGGTACGGCAGTGCGACGTCCAGCGTTTCTGTTGATATACGCTACCGGGACTGCATCAGGTCGTTCGACATTTTCAGCAGTGCCTCGACGATTTTCTGTGACGCGTCCTGCTGGACATAATTTGTTCCGATCCAGGTTTCATAGCCGCCGCGTGCATGCTGTTCCGGAGTCGGCAGATAACCGTACCAGCCGTTGGCCAGTTCTACGGTGAATGTCTGCGAAAATGGCGTGCGGCTTTTCAGTTCCAGTCCGATCTCGACAAATGTCTCGAAGGGGATTGCGGAAATGCTCAGGCTGCCGATCTTCAGAACCTGGAGTCGCGCGTCGATCGTTTCCGGGCCGTCCTTGAGTTTCGTCAATCGCTCCAGATAGATGCGTTCTTTGCTTCGCGGTTCCGCGGGCTGAGTGGCAGTGACCTCAGCAAGGTACTGCAGTGTTTCGGGCGTGGGCTTACGCAGCGTCAGCGGCAGGTCCACGGCGGCAGCGTCAAGGGCCACCCAGTTTTGGAACTCGACGTTTTGATGAGCTTCGTACACTCGATCGGCAACCTTGTTCGCAACGTCCTTCATCTTTTCGTAGGACGCTCGCCGTACGCCCGGCTCGCGGAAATTGATGTTGTTAATGTCGCCGCTGGTTCCGTTGGTCAGCATGCCGACAAACGGGAGATCGTCGTCTCTTGAAAACCGCTGTTCGATATTGCGGCAAAAGTATCCAAAATAGTCGGCCGAGACATCGCCGTTGGGGACTCCGCCGACGTAGTGCAGCGAATAATTCGCCAGCAATGCAATCGGACGGCCCTCAGTACTTTTCACGGAAACAAAACCGATTTCCGGATCGACAGATCCGGCCGGTCGGACGAGAGATCCGCTGCCGGCCGGTGGATTCATTCTCACCTCATCTGTTCCGCCAAACGGGTTCTTCAGCAATGCCTCGTCGGTCACTTCCCAGCGACGGTTGAAGACCTCAGACGGTTCTTCGGCCCGGCCCCATCCGATCACGGCAGGCTCGAGGTGATTGGCGGCGCGCTGCACACCATCGGCGATGCGTGTCGCCAGAAATGTCTGGTACTCCGTGCTGTCATCTTTCCACATGACTCCCTTTGGCCCGCGCGTGGTGGTGCCGGAATGAGTATGAGTGGCGGCAATCAGCACATGCGAATCCGGGATTCCGACAGTGTCGTTGATTCGAACCTTCGCGGCATCGATCACCTCGCGCGGGATTCCCAGCAAGTCACAGATCACGATGGCGATTTTGTTTTTCCCGTCGTCGAGCACCAGACAGCGCGCGTGGAGTTCGTCATGGACGTTCTTCGCGGGAAACGGCTCCCAGCCTCCAATGATGTTTTCGCCCAGCGGCGGAGTGATGTTGCTGGTGGAGGCTCCCGCGCGAAAGATTTTTGCTCCTGCCTCCTGAGCGGTTGCGGGCAGGCTGACAATCAGCAGAGCGGCGAAACAGACAGATCTCAAACCCGAAGTTCGATTCATCGCAGGCATGGATTGAATTCCTTCTGGAGACGGTTGGCCAGTAATTCATTCTGGAAAAGTTCTAACACAAATCAACCCGAAGCGTCAGCGAGGATTTCCTGCGATTCCTGTAGGGTGCGTGAAGCGGAGCGCAACGCACCACTTTCCTGCACAATCGCACATGGTGTGTTTCGCTCCGCTTCACACACCCTACCGTAAATTGACCAACTGGCCGACCGGGGATACTTTGCCTGTCCGCTTTACGGATAGAGAGGTGGCCCATACGATGGCGAGGCGGCTCAGTCGCCGTGATTCTGATTTTCCAAACCTGTTTTCCAGGGAGTTCCAATGATACGTCGAAATCTCACAACCTGCCTGATGTCGCTCGTGGTGACACTATCTGTCTGCGGCGCGGGCCGTTTGGCCACTGCATCCGATGATTACGCTTATGATCTGGTCCATTCGTCCGTCAGCTTCAAGGCCCGGCATCTGGACATCAGCTGGATTCACGGTCGTTTCAATGAGGTCGAAGGAAAATTCTCGCTGGATCGTCAGGATCCGACGAAATCGACATTTCAACTGACGATCAAGGCCGACAGCATCGATACCGCGAATGTGGCTCGCGACGAGCATCTGCGTCAGCCGGATTATTTCGACACCAAGCAGTTCCCCACGATCGAATTCAAGAGTACCAGCGTAAAAGCGATCGAGGGTGGTTATGAAGTCACGGGCGATTTTACGATGCACGGAAAGACCAAAGAAATCACGATCCCGCTGATAGGCGGCAAGGAGCACATTTTCAAAGACCTGAAGCGCGTGGCCTTTTCCACCGAGCTGAAACTGAAGCGCAGCGATTTTGGTTTCGACAAGAACGCAATCGGACCCATCGGAGATGAAGCCATCATCATCATTGACTGCGAAGGGATGCGAAAATAGCGGATGCCGGATCCGATCTCGTATCTGAAAGCTTCGGTTGCCGCCTTGTTCGCCAGTGCGCTGATCGTGCTGGCGTTCCGGCTCGTCCTGCGAAAGTCAGTTCCTTCCATCGCCGCTGTCAGTTGCGTGCTGGCGGTCGGTGTGGGCGTTCTCACGGGCTACGGTGTCCTGCAGGTTTCATGGAAATGGCCGCCTGCCAATGCCCTCAACCGATTCCTGATGATCGTGCTCCCTGCCGCCCTGGTCGTGGAATTGCTGGCGGCAATTCTGGGAGGTGGTGAAGCGGTGAGCGTCAGAATTCTTACGAATTCTGCTACGAAAAAATCCGGATCTCTATGCGCACTTGGTTTAAGGTTGGCGCTGTATGCGTCCGCTGGCCGAATCCTGTTACATGATTCTGTCTACCTTGGCATCGTCGGCAGCGGCAATCCGGATGCGTGGACCTTCGCGCAGACTCTTACTGTGTTCGGCGGCAGCTTCGCGGGTCTGATCGTGGTCTGGAGCCTGCTGTGTCGGTTGTCTGAGCATTCCGCTGCGGGCGACATTACTCTCAGTCTTGCGATGGCGATCCTGTGTACCGGTGTGGCGACGATGCTGGCTGGCTACATAAAGGGCGGGGCTGCTGCGATTCCGCTGTCGGCGGCACTGGCCGGAACCACACTGGCTTCCCCGCTGCTGGCGAAGGATTCCGGCGGCCGAGTCGAGAGGTCTCTTCAGGCCACGATTGGAATCGGCGTGATCGGACTTTTCAGTCTGTTGTGTATTGGCCATTACTTTGGCCAGCTCACAGGTCTGCGTGCGATCGTGCTGTTTCTGGCTCCGTTGCTGTGCTGGATCAGCGAACTCCCCGGACTTCGTTCACGGCCCGCATGGCAAAAATCGGGCGTGCGCTGGATCGCTGTGACCATGGTGCTGGCAGCAGTGCTGTTTTTCGCAAAGCAGGACTTTGACCGAAAGATGGCACCGTTATTGGCGGGTGTCAGTTCGCCTGATACGGGAATCCGTTTGAGTGCAGGATCAGAACCGCGCTTTTAGACGTAGGGTGGGACAAAACCCGGCTGACTCTACCGGATTCTATGTGCTGGATGTTTGAACCACGAATCGACACGAATGAACACGAATTTTGAGCATTCCATTCGTGTCTATTTGTGTTCATTCGTGGTTTCAGGTCCGGAAACCTCGCTTCAATTGGCGGACACACAGAAAACGGTACAGTCAGAAACCCGGATAACTCAGCCCCATCAAATACCCCGACTTTTGCGCACGCCAGTCCCACCCAGGCGTGCGCAAAAACAGGGAATCTGAGTGATCAGAAAAGTGCCATTCAGTTCCAGTCCATCCGGCCAGACGGTTGTTCACCGGGTGCCCTGCAATTGACGTTGGAGTTGCTCCTGAATTCACTCTGCGCCAGTTGCTCACAAAGCGTTCTGTGCCAAAGGCACACAATGTGAAAGCCCAGGGCAACGCCCTGGGAACCTGCGAAACGAAAGACCAGAGCCCCAAAAGGGGCGAAATGATCATGCATCCCCATCACGCCCTTTCAGGGCTTCCACGTTCGATATTGCCGTTTCCTGGGGCGATGCCCCAGGCTTTCACATTGTGCCGCGTTGCGGCAAACCGCTCCGGCAGCACGATCCGTGCCGAAGGAACAAAACCCGGATAAGCAAGCAACCCTCACGAACCCGAATATTGCGCAGCCCAGTCCCGCCCTACGAAACTATTTCCCAGGACGACGCGAGACCCGCAATCAACTTGAGCGAGACGGGACGAAGTGGCGTTGTTCAGCTCAACACAGTAAAACAGCACACATGAAGAACTCGTTGAGTCAATTAATTTCCTCATCCGTGCTGCTCTGCACTGGTGTGCTGGCAGCAGTCGCTGATGAGCCGCTCGCTTCGGCTGATCTGAACCCGCGAACGGCCGCTTTGATTGCCGAAAAATGTGTTTCGTGTCATGGTGCCGAAGAGCCGCAAGGCGGTCTGGATCTTGTTTCGCTCCCGTTCAATCTCAGCGACCGAACCATCCGAGGCCGCTGGATCCGCATTCATGATCGCGTTGAACACGGTGAGATGCCGCCGGATCAGAACGATCTGACTGCTGAGCAGCGACAGGATCTCCTGACGATGCTGGCCACGTCGCTTCACGAAGCAGACGCGAACGATGTGGCGCAATCGGGTCGCGGGTCGATGCGGAGACTGAATCGGGATGAGTTTCAGCAGAACCTGCGCGATGTGTTGGCTCTGCCCGCGCTCGACATCCGCGACATGCTGCCGGAAGATCGCGAAGGGCATCGATTCAACAACACGACTGAGACGCTTGATATGTCGCGTGTGCAACTGACGGCGTATCTTGATGCCGCGGAATCGGCGTTGCTGCAGGCACTGGCCAGTGGCATCGAGCCACCACCCGTGACGGAGTTTCGAGCGGTCGGCCGAAGACTGTTTACGGAGACCTCGACTTTTGGCAATCAGGAAGCCATGTTCTTCGCGAAAGATTCGAAGGTGATCGACAACAAGTTGCTCGAAGAGTCGCCGCATGACGAGACAATCGAGCTGGCCCTGTTTCGGTCCGCCCATTGGCCATACTATGGATATCCACAGGGTTTCGTTGCGCCCCTGACCGGAGAGTATCGTGTCCGATTTTCGGCGCGCGCGGTCCTCCAGACGCCTGGGTTTGAGTTGAAGCCAGCAACGCAGTCGTTGCCGATGACGTTTCGCGCACGTAAGCCTTCGGGGCCGGATGTCTCCGGCGATGTGCGCGCGACCGGCGGGTTGATCGACATTCTACCGGAACGAACAGACTATGAGACTGCGGTTCAGCTGAAAGCGGGTGAGACTTTTGAATACAGTCTGCTTGGTCTGCCCGTGCCGCTGGCTCGTAACGTTGATGGTGGCCCGCCGACCTATCGGTATCCGCCGTTTCCGGAAGGCGGCCAGCCCGGCGTCGCATTTCAGTGGCTGGAGATTGAAGGTCCGCTGTCACCCGCCGCCTGGCCACCGCCATCGCATCGCGTCCTGTTCGACGAACTGCTCATTCGCGCGCCGCAGCATGGCAATGGTCTGCCGGTCGAAGTGATTTCGGAGAATCCGCAGGAAGACGCGCGACGGCACTTCCGCAGGTTCGTCGATCGAACCGCAAGGCAGCCGGTCCCGGATCAGGCTCTGCAAACGTTCGAGCAGTTGACTCATGCTCGACTGGAGCAAGGTGCACCGTTCGCTGAAGCGATGCTGGCTGGATACAAGGCGTTTCTGTGTTCCGGACACATGCTGTATCTGCACGAACCGTTCCAGGACGACGATCAGTACGCCATCGCGTCGCGACTGTCTCACTTCCTCACCAACACACGCCCCGATCCGCAGTTGATGGATCATGCGCGCAACAGGCAACTTCGCAATGCCGATGTTCTGCGTGCAGAAACCAATCGACTGATTGAAAGTGCGGGCTTCGATCGCTTCGTGCAGAACTTCACCGACTACTGGCTCAATCTGCGGCACGTGCATCGTGATGAGCCGGATGTGCGACTGCATCCGGAGTACCGCTTTGATGCCTATCTTGTCGAATCGATGGAGCGTGAGACGAAAACGTTTTTCACCGCGATGATGCGCGAGAATCTGCCGGTCAGGTTGCTGATCGACGCCGATTTCGTCTTCGCCAATGATCGACTGGCTCAGCACTATCAGTTGCCGCCGATCAGCGGTTCGACGATGCGAAGGATCTCACTGCCAGACAGCAGCCCATACGGCGGTCTGTTGACTCAGGGGGCGATCCTGAAAGTCACGGCCAACGGCACAACGACCTCGCCTGTTGTCCGTGGAGCATGGATCATGGAACGGCTGATTGGCCAGCCACCACCTCCTCCGCCTGCCAGCGTTCCCGCCGTCGAACCGGACATTCGCGGTGCGACGACGATCCGCGAATTGCTGGCATTGCATACGAAGGACGCATCCTGCGCGAGCTGTCATGCGCGGTTTGATCCGGTGGGTTTCGCCCTGGAAAACTTTGACATCCTCGGCGGCTGGAGAACTCGGTATCGCGGTCTTGAAAAAGGTGAGCATGTGAGCGGCATTGATCGAGCCGGTCACGATTTCGCCTACACACTTTCGTCGTCGGTCGATGCGAGCGGAAAGCTCCTGGATGGCCGCAGCTTCGAAGACATCCACGAACTGAAGTCCCTGCTGGCGGCAGATCCGCGTCAGCTTGCACGGAATCTGCTGCATCAATTCACGGTCTATGCCACGGGAACTCCCGTGAGGTTTGCAGATCGCCGCGAGATCGAAGACATTCTGAATCGCTGCCGCGACAACGATTACCGGACCGGCGATCTGCTTCACGGCCTGATTCAGAGTACAATCTTTGTTGGCAAGAGCCTGCCGACAGAGGAGAGTTTATGAACGCGGCCAGTTATTTGAAGAATCATCGAACACATCCGCGCCGGTCTTTTCTGCGTGGCGTGGGAGTGACGGTGGCGTTGCCATGGCTGGAGAGCATCGCGACTGTGTCAGCGAGCGATCGGCCGGACGCAGCCGAACCGCCGCGACGGATGCTGCTGATCTCGAATAATCTGGGCGTGCTGCCGGGGCCGTTCTTTCCGAAGACGTCGGGAACCGACTACGAATCGTCTCCGTACCTCTCGGAACTAAGTGATTTCCGTAACGACTTCACGATCATCAGCGGTCTTTCGCATCCGGACGTCGCGGGCGGGCACAGCACCGAGAACTGCTTCCTCACCGCTGCGCGCGGCCCGACCCGAAGTGGCTTTCGGAACAGCATCTCACTCGACCAGTTCGCCGCCGAAGCGCTCGGGCCCGTGACTCGATTTTCCACGCTGAACCTCGGCGTAAACATCGACAAGGCCAACCGCAGCCTGTCGTGGACGCGCGATGGAGCACTCTTGCCTGCCGAAGACAGCGCTCCGGCACTGTTTCGCAGGATGTTCGTGCAGGGCGAACCGGCAGACATCGATCGGCAGTTGCGGCGACTCGAAGAACGAGCCAGTATTCTCGACACGCTGCTCGACGACGCACGACAACTGGAACAACGGCTCGGCCAGGATGATCGTGCCCGACTCGACCAGTACCTCACATCGGTTCGGGAGGTTGAGCATCGTCTGCATTCGGCACGTGAATGGGAACTGCGTCCCAAGCCCGTCACGGACCAGGCTTTACCAGCAGACATCCAGGACCAGAAACTGTTCTTCGAAAAGTTCGATCTGATGCTGTCGATGGCACAACTGGCGCTGGAATCGGATTCCACCCGCATTGTCACTCTGATGGTGGATGCCTTTGCCACGCCGGCATTCCAGCTCCATGAAGGCCAGCAGACAACCGATGGCTACCATAACCTCAGTCATCATGGCCAGGCGGCGGAGAAAGTGGCCCAGCTTGAGGATGCTGACCGACAACAAATGACGTTGCTGAGAAAACTGTTTCAGAACCTCGCCGACAAACATCACGGCGATCGCCGATTGCTCGACAACACGATGGTGCTGTACGGCAGCAACATGGGCGACGCCAACACACACGACAATACCAACCTGCCCATTCTTTTGGCAGGCGGCGGTTTCCGCCACGGACAGCATCTGGCATTCCATCGAGATCACAATAAGCCGCTGTGCAATCTCTTCGTCAGCCTGCTGCAGCGAATGGGCATCGAAACGGATAACTTTGGTTCAAGCTCCGGCACGCTGACGGGGCTTGAGTATTGATGTTGCTCAGCGTGGGGTAAGCTTCCAGCTTGCCAGTCGTAAGGGTGCGTGAAGCGGAGCGCAACACACCTCTTGCGAAACCCTAAGGGCTGGGATGAAAATAACAGTCTGGTGTTGTTTAGGCAAGAAAATTACGAGGTAAGAAGATGAGTCGCATGGGAGTTGTTTAATTTTCCTGCTCCGTAATCTTCTTGCCATAAATTGCGCTTCCGCTTGTCCACCCTCCCGCGTCCGAGGCACAGGGAAAATGTTCCGTGATTGCTTGCATCAACTGATGCCTCCTTGTTAAGGATCGTTCGAGAAATAACTGTCTCTTTGTCGCCTTTCGCTCCGCGAAAGCAGCGTTGCTTTAGCGGAGCGGAAGGCGTCACTAATTCCACGAACGATACTAAGCCAATTCGATGCACATTGATATATTATTTTATAGCGTGTGCGAGTTGAATCGG